>JADLCG010000074.1 GCA_020847355.1 Anaerolineales bacterium
GGCGTGGAAGTGGCGCAGAAAGTGCCGGGCATTGACGGCATTCTCGGCACGCGCCGCTGGATGGATATTGTGCAAGTGGTGACTGAATTACGCAAAACGGCTCATCCTGAACCTTTGTATCATTTGCCGGAAGCGAAAACTGTCGGCACGGACGAACATGAAACCCTGCGCGTGAGCGTGGCGGGCGCGAGCGCTTATCTCAAAGTGGCGGATGGTTGCCGCCGCCCATGCGCGTTTTGCGCGATTCCTTTAATCAAAGGCACAGCCGTCTCGCGCCCCATTGAATCTATTGTTAATGAGGCGCGAAAATTACGCGATACAGGCGTGCGCGAATTGGTTTTGATCGCGCAAGATACCACCGATTATGGACATGATCTAGGGCTGAAAGACGGGCTGGCAATTCTGCTAGAGCGCCTGACCGATTCCGTCCCAGACATGGATTGGATTCGCGTGATGTACGCCTACCCGGGCTACGTCACCGACCGCTTGATCGAAGCAATGGCGACGCGCAAACAAATTTTGCCGTATTTGGATATACCGCTTCAGCACGCGCATCCGAAAACTTTGTATCGCATGAAGCGCCCCTCCAACATTGATTGGGTGCATAAAACGCTTTCCAAAATGCGCTCAACGATCAAAGATTTATCCATCCGCACGACCTTCATCGTCGGCTATCCGGGCGAAACTGACGAAGAATTTCAGGCTTTGATGGATTTCGTTCAAGAGATTCGTTTTGACCGAGTCGGGACTTTTCAATTTTCATTTGAGCCGGGGACAACTTCCGCGCCGCTGGGCGACCCCGTGCCTGCTCCGGTTAAACAAGAGAGATTTGAGCGGCTGATGGAAGCCCAACAAACCATCTCGCTTCAAGTCAATCAAGCTTATGTGGGCAAAACTTTAGACGTGTTGATTGAAGGCTTTGATAACGGCATTTCAATTGGGCGTTCCTACCGCGACGCGCCAGAAATTGACGGCATGGTTTTTGTGGAAGGTCAAGCCAAAATTGGCGAGATTGTTCCCGTGCGAATTACCGGCGCAATGGCGTACGATCTGACCGGCGCAATGGCGTACGATCTGACCGGCTCAATCGTACCGCAGTCGCAGATCATTCAGTTATAAATTTACAAGAAAAAAATCAGCGGACTTGAAAAAAGTCCGCTGATTGGTTAAGGCGTAACTGTCAGCGTGGGCTCAAGCGTGTTGACTGGTTCATTCGTCGGGGCGGGTTGAGGCGTGGCAGTCGGCGCGTTCGGGTCGTTTGTGCATAAATTCCGCACCACGACAATATCGGCGGCGATGTTGGGGTCTTCGTCAAAATCTGAATCGGCGATTATTTTAGCGATGGCTAGCGCTTCGTCACAATGCGGAGTTTTCGGCGTATCCAAAGCGGCGAGTTCGGAGGCGTAAATATCGTAATAATAAATTGTGCTGGCGGTCAGCGGCAAGCCGGTCACTTGCATGGGAACGTCCGCATCGCCGCAACCGCCGCGCCCATCGCAGGATTCTTCGGGAGTGCATCCGCGAATGGCGCATTTGAACGCTAAAATGCCGGTTTCATAATTTCTGTTCTTGTGATATAGCACGCCTAACTCGCCGTAAAATTCCGCTTTACTGGGTTGAAATTCAATCGTCTTTTGAACGTTGCGAATGGCGATGAAGAACTGCCCCATCTGCGAATAGGTTCTGGCGATGGAAAGATACGGTTGCGGGTCTGGGATATTTAGCTGTTCATTGATGCGCGCCGAAGCCGCAAAATATTCCAGCGATTTTTCAAAGAGTTGTTTCTGGACTTCTTCATTTGGGCTACCAAAAGCGAGGCGGCGATAGTTTGCGCCGGCGCGCAAATATAAAAAGGAGAGATTCGGCGTAATGGCAATCGCTTTATCGTAGGCTTCAATCGCTCCGGCATAGTCCGCTTGCGTTTCCAAAACATAGGCATGGACGCGATGCACATCCATCAGCGAGGAATCGCGTTGGAGCGCTTGCTCGATATAACTTAAACCCTGCGCCCATTTTTGTTGGTCAGTGAGAATTTCCGCATAGAACGCTAACGCTAACGTATTCGTATTATCGAGCAACAGGGCGCGCGCGGCTTCGCGCTCGGCGCTGCTGAGCAAATCCTGAAGTTCGAGTTCGTCCGGCACCAGCGTGGAGTTGGCGTTCCAATCCAATGCGAACGCATACACGGCATGGGCGTAACTGCTATCTGGGTCTAGCTCGGTGGCTTTTTTCGCGGAGTCGAGCGCGTCGGTCAGCCTTTGCTTAATTTCCGCATCGCCAACCAACATCGCGGATGAGTAAACTTGAATGCGCGCCAGATCCGCCATGATTTTTGCGTTGGTCGGGTCCACTTTCGCGGCTTCGCGATAAGCGGTGATTGCGCCAGTAGACGTGATGTTGCCGTTTGCATCTTCAACATCGTTCAATTGACCGGCGATAAATTTCGCGTCGCCCTCCAAAGCGTAAGATTGCGCCAAGCGCGTGGGCGTGGAAGTAGGCAGAAACAGCGGCTTGACTTCGCCGCGATGCACGGCGCGAATCAACCAGATGCCGCCGAGGCTTAATACAATCCAAAAGAACATGCGATAGACGTTCGATTGATTGCGGCGGGTGAAGATGGCGCGTTTTTTATAGACGTTCATGGCGTGGGCGTAACTTCCAACGTGGGCGCTTCAGTTGCAACTGGAGCAGTTTCAACAGCCGTCGGCGGAGCTTCCAGATTTTGCTGACAACGCTCCACAATCTGATTTGCATTATCCAGCGCCAATTGATTTGCCGGAATGCGCGCCTGAATGATTTGAGCGATCCGCAGGGCTTCGCCGCATTGATTTAAGCGCGAGAGCGCCAAGCCATAGGTGAAATAATATTCGGCAACGCGCGGAGAATCCGGCGTCAGTTCAATGGACAAAATTTGTTTGCCCTCGTCAGTTGCGCCGCCGTTAACTACATAGCCTAATTCTCGCACCGCTTCATTCCAATAAGAGTCGCGATAGAGCATCACGCCATAATTTCCGCGCAGATTGGGGTCGGTGGGGTTATCGTCCACCGCAGTTTTGGCGTATTGGCGGGCTTTACCAAATTCGCCGATGGTGGCGTAAGTGCGCGAGATGTATAAATCCGGCGTGGGGTCTTCGGGGTTGAGCGCGTTTGCCAAAATGAATTCGTTAATCGCCGAGTCGTAGAGCGT
The DNA here is from genome assembly GCA_020847355.1 of Anaerolineales bacterium. GTDB lineage: Bacteria > Chloroflexota > Anaerolineae > Anaerolineales > Villigracilaceae > Villigracilis. The sequence continues at coordinate 3,188 of JADLCG010000074.1, forward strand.
CACGTCATTGGCGGCGAGAAAGCGGTAATTTCTACCCAACGCTAAATGTAAATCCGCAATGTTGGGATTGAGGTTAATGGCGGCTTGATATTCCGTCACCGCTTCGTTGTAGTTGCCGGTCACTTCCAGTAGATAGCCGCGCGCGCGATGCGTCTCAACCAAATTCGGGTCGAGCGCCAGCGCCTTGTTTGAATTTTCAATCGCCAATTCAACCGCGCCAATATCGCCTACGCCGTTGTTATTGGCGTCCAGCAAAATTTCAACATAATAGGCGTAGATCAGCGCATTTTGATTATCCAACTCCAACGCCTTCTTGATGCTCGAAAGCGCGCCAATGTAATCGCCCTGAAAATCTTTCGCCCACGCCAAAACCGCATGAGCCAGCGCGTTATTATTGTTCAATAGCAAAGCGTCTTCGGCGCTGGTTTGCGCGTCTTTATACTGACCCGCCCACACCAACACGCGCGCCAAAGCGATATGCGTCGCCGCATCGTCGGGGCGGGAAATCACCGCTTGTTTATAAGCGTCAATAGCTTGCACCAACTTGCCCTGATTAAATAAATCCTGCGCCTCGCTGACGAAAGATTCAGCCGAGCGCGTCACCGTTGGGGAAGGCACGCCATATTGCGGCTGAGTCGGGATGATCACCTGATTCACATAGGTCGCGCCCAGCACCAAGAGAATCAAAAAAATGATGCGAAACCAGTTTGGGCGCGTGCGCCTTTTATTCATACTCCATTTGCTACCGCGTAAATACATGTAAGCATATTACCTTATGCGGGAAAGCCCCGTCAAGCAGGCGTTTTTATATTCGTCCGCTTTTCTTATCAAACTCTCATATCCAACTTCCGGTTTCCAAATGTAGAGCGAGTTACTTAAAAAATCACGTTCAAAAAAATCCATTTAACGCAAAGGCGCGAAGCCGTAAAGAAAAACCGTTTCTTATGCTAGAATCGCGCTCATGCATTTTGACGTATTTACGCTATTGCCTGAAGTTTTCCCCGCTTACTTAAACACCAGCATCCTCAAACGCGCCCGCGAACGCGGCTTAATTCAAGTGGACGTTCACAACCTCCGCGATTATACGCGCGATAAACATCACACCACAGACGATATGCCCTACGGCGGCGGCGGCGGGATGGTGATGAAGCCCGAACCCATCTTTGAAGCGCTAGAAACTATTTTGGAATTAACGCCTCAGACTCCGCCCCAGCCGGTTTCAAACATCCCAATCATTTTACTCACCCCGCAAGGGCGCGTCTTCAATCAAAATATCGCCAAAGAACTTTCCGCCCACCCGCGCCTAGCTCTGCTCTGCGGCAGATACGAAGGCATTGACGAAAGAATCCGCGAACATTTAATCACCGATGAAATCTCCATCGGCGATTACGTGCTCACTGGCGGCGAAATCCCCGCCTTGATCCTGATTGACGCAATCTCCAGATTACTCCCCAACGTGCTCGGCGATCCAACCGGCGCGGAAGATGATTCTCACGCAATGGGCTTATTAGAATATCCGCACTATACGCGCCCGCCCGAATTTCGCGGCTGGCGCGCGCCGGAAATTTTGCTCTCCGGCGACCATGCCAAAATTGAAAAATGGCGGCGCGAACAAGCGCTTGAACGCACCTTTAGAAAACGCCCCGATATGCTCGAGAAAGCGGACTTATCCAAAGACGATCTGAAATTTCTAGCAACTCTAAAACGCAATTCATAAACATTCCTGTTAAGAAAGAGGTGTTGTATGTCCGCTCGCTTCAATTACGGAAAAATATTTTTGCTTGGTTTTGGATTCTTCGGGATTAGTATTATTTGGGGAGTTTACAACGCCTTCGTGCCGATTTTTCTATCAGAAAAATTTGGACTCTCCCCCGTCTTAATCGGCTTCTTTATGACCTTAGATAACATCGCCGCCGTATTCATTCAACCGCCGGTCGGCGCCTGGTCAGACCGTTTGAGGACTCCAATCGGACGGCGCATGCCCTTCATCTTAGTCGGCGCGCCCATCACCGCCATCGCCTTTGGCTTGATTCCTTTGGCGGCCGTCTTGCCGCTCTTCGTCGCCTGCACCAGCACATTACTGCTCAGCGCGGCGTTATGGCGCACGCCAGCCGTGGCGCTCATGCCAGATATTACGCCCTCGCCATACCGCTCACAAGCCAACGGAATTATCAACTTCATGGGCGGATTTGGCGCAATTGTGGCTTTACTCGTTGGCGGAGCTTTATACAAAATCAATCCCGATTTCCCCTTCTGGTTAGGTTCTGTGTTGGTAATCCTTTCCGCCTTAATCGTCTATCTCTTCATCAAAGAGCCGAAAGAGTACGAAGCCACAGAAGAACAACCCGGCATCTTCGCAAGTTTGAAAGAAGTCTTCGGCGATACAGATACCAGCGGCGTGCGCTTGCTCTTTGCGATCTTCTTTTGGTTTATTGGCTACTCGGCAGTCGAAACGTTCTTCACGCTTTACGCCAAACATCATTTAGGACTAAACGAAGGCGATGGCGCCACCATGCTCTCTGTGCTACCTTTATTTTTCGTGCTGATGGCAATGCCCGCCGGTTTCATTGCCGGAAAGATCGGCAGGCGCATCACCATTGCCATCGGTTTGATCGTCATCTCCACCATACTTTTCTTACTATTCATCACGCCCGTCAGCGCTTTACTTACGCCGATTACCAAATTGCCAATGGTGGGCATTCCGCTCGTCGAAGGCGGACCCCGTATGTTGACGCTCGCCGGCGTTCTGCTGATCTTCGGCGGAATGGGCTGGGCGCTGATCAACATCAATTCCCTGCCGATGATTTTAGATCTCACCAGCACGGCGCGCGCCGGAACGTTTACCGGTTTGTATTATCTCTTCTCCACGCTTTCGGCAATCGTTGGCCCAAACATCAACGGCTGGACGATTCAACTCTCCGGCAATAACTACAACATGATCATGCTCATCTCGCCAATCTTTATGCTGATCGCCTTAGCATTAATGCTCGGCGTGAAAAGCGGCGAGGCGCCAGCGGCATAATTTGTAATGAAGTTTCTGCGCGCGTTCAGCCTTAGCTTTTTGTTGGTTTCACTGGCGTCCTGTTCCAAGACGCCAGTTTGTTTTCGCGCAGAAGTTTTCTGCGCCGGATTAGTGACCGATACGCTCGGCGTTCAAGATCACGGAATCAATCAAGAAAGCTGGCAGGCTTTACAAAACTTGAAAGCCGAAAATGTTGTCGGCGAGATTGGCTTGATCGAATCGGCGGATGCGCGCGATTATCAAAAGAGTATTGATTACTTCGCCGCCAATGGATATGACCTGATTATCGCCGCTGGCGTGGGATTAAGCGCCGAGACGCTTCGCGCCGCCATCCTTACGCCTGATTCTATTTTCATCGGCATTAATCAACCCCAAGCCAACGCGCCGAGCAATTTATTCCCGCTCACTTTTGCGGAAGATGAAATGGGCTTTTTAGCCGGAACGCTCGCCGCGCAATTGACTAAAACCAAAATTGTCGGCGGGGTCTGCGAAACCTCTGGCATAGACGCGATGTGGCGCTATTGCGAAGGCTTTCGCGCCGGCGTGAAATATATAGACTCTTCCATTGACGTTGTAATTCTATATCGAGAATATGGCGATCGCGAAAAAGTATTTTTAGATAGAAGTTGGGGAACTGAGCAAGCGCAATATTTAATCAAACGCGGGGCGGATGTAATTTTCGCGGCGGGCGGCGTCACCGCGCAAGGCGCGCTCCAAGAAGCCGCTCAGGCTGGCGTTTATGCCATTGGAACAGAACGAAATCAGGCGGCGGCATTGGGCGAATCCAGCCAGAGCGTAGTCACTTCCATCTATGGCGAAGCCAGTTTCGAGGTCCAGAAAATGACGCGCTTGATTCAAGCCGGTAACATGCCTGCCGCCGAATCCGGTCAATATCAATATATCCCGCTCGCCGATTCATTTCCCGAAACGCTCACTAAAAATTTGAATCTCATGCTCACAAATTTATTGAACAAAGCTGTCCAGACGAGCGTTCCATTGCAAAAACCTTGATTCCTTGCACAATAAAAAGAGAGCCTGTATACTAGCCGCGTCGTAAGGTCTTGCAAAAAAATAGCAAGCCTTTAATTTGTTATCTTCTAGAGGAGAAGAAATAAAATGAAGAAGTTCTATTCTATCTTGGCCATTTTGGTCATTGCTTCCATGGCGCTCACTGCGTGCGGCGGAACTGCCGCCACCCCAGCCCCCGCCACCGAAGCCGCCGCCGCCAAACTTAAGGTTGGCGAAGTTACCGATATGGGCGGTATTGACGATAAATCCTTCAATGCTGGCGCGTATGCGGGTGTTGAAAAAGCCGTTGCCGAATTGGGCGTGGACGGCAAATATTTGGAATCCACCCAACAATCTGATTACGCTAAGAACATCCAACAATTGGTGACTGAAAAGACCGACTTGATCGTGACGGTTGGCTTCTTGCTCGGCGTGGATACCGCGAAAGCCGCCAAAGCGAATCCTGATACTAAATTTGCGATTGTGGATTACGCCTACCCAGACTGCGGACCCGACGGAAAAGAAGGCGAAACCTGCGGTTCCGCTTCCGAAATCCCCAACGTGTTGGGCCTTACCTTCCAAACCAATGAAGCCGCTTTCTTAGCCGGTTACGCCGCCGCCGCTTCCACCACCACTGGCAAAGTCGCCACTTTCGGCGGTATCAACATCCCGACTGTGACCATTTTCATGGAAGGCTTTGAAGCTGGCGTGAAGTATTACAACGCGCAAAAAGGAACTTCGGTTGAAGTTTTGGGCTGGGATAGCGCCGCGAAAGACGGTTCTTTCACCGGTAACTTTGACTCCACCGACGACGGACGCTCCTTCGCTGAATCCTTTGTTCAAGAAGGCGCCGACATCATCATGCCGGTAGCTGGTCCTGTGGGTCTCGGCTCGGCGGCTTACTGCCAAGAGAGCAAAGCCTGCAAGATCATCGGCGTGGATGTGGACTGGACTGTTTCCGCTTCCGAATACAAAGACGTGATCTTGACCAGCGTTTTGAAGAACGTCAACGTGGCTGTGTTTGACACCATCAAAGCCGCGCAAGACGGTTCCTTCAAGGGCGGCATGTATGTTGGCACGCTCTCCAACGGCGGGCTTGGTTTAGCCGACGTGGCTGGCGCTTCTGACGAACTCAAAGGCGAACTCGAGACAGTCAAAAAAGGAATTATTGACGGTTCGATCTCCGTTAAATAATTTGCCTGACTAAAATAAAAGGTCGGGGAAGGGTCCTCTTCCTCGACCTTTTCATATCTATTTCCATGAACCTTAAAGCTCTTTTTTAGAAATTGCAAACGGTCGCAGGCTATAATAAATATAAGAAAGACCTTTGCGGTTGATGAATTTGCTTCACGGAGGGCCCGGCATGACCAACGCTCTAGAATTGCAAGGAATTACCAAGCGCTTTCCCGGCGTACTTGCAAACGATCAAATCAGCATTACTTTGCGAGAAGGCAAGATTCTCGCGCTCTTGGGGGAAAACGGCGCAGGCAAAACTACTTTGATGAATATTCTCTACGGCTTATATAAACCGGACGAAGGTAAGATTCTCGTGCGCGGAAAAGAAGTCGAGATTCAAAACCCCAACGACGCAATCGCCAACGGGATTGGCATGGTGCATCAGCATTTTATGCTGGTGCCGGTGATGACCGTAACTGAAAACGTCATGCTTGGCGTTGAGCCGACAAAAAACGGCGTTTTTCTGGATCAAGAAAAAGTGGCGCGGCGCATCCGCGAAATTTCGGAACAATACGGGCTGGAAGTTGATCCTTCCGCCTATATCAAAGACCTACCCGTCGGCATTCAACAGCGCGTGGAGATCATCAAGGTTTTATATCGCCAAGCCGATATTCTAATTTTAGACGAGCCGACTGCAGTCCTTACCCCGCAAGAAGTGGAAGGGCTTTTCAAAATTTTGGAAACCTTGATCAAAAAAGGGAAATCCATCATCTTCATTACGCACAAACTCAAAGAAGTGCTAAACGCGGCGGACGATATTACCGTAATTCGTTTGGGTAAAGTCGTCGGCTCGATTGACCCACAAGAAGCGACGCCTGAAAAACTCGCCACCATGATGGTAGGGCGCGACGTGAATCTCGTCGTAGATAAACAGCCAGCCAAACCACAGGCGGCGGCGTTGGCGGTTACCGACTTAGCCGTGCGCGATGAAAATGAAAACTTATCCGTGCGCGGCATTTCGTTTGAAGTTCGCAAAGGCGAAATTTTAGGAATCGCCGGCGTGCAAGGCAACGGACAAACTGAATTGGTTTACGCCCTAACCGGTTTGCTCCCAGTTGAAAGCGGCGAGATTCAACTGCTGGGCGAGCCGATTCACAACGCCACGCCGCGCGCTATTTTAGAGCGGGGCGTAGCGCACGTGCCGGAAGACCGCCAACGTCACGGGTTGATTCTTTCCTTCCCCATTCACGATAATTTGATGCTCTGTACGTATTACAAAAAACCTTTCGCGCACGGCGTGGTCTTGCAAGAAAAAGCCATCTTTAGCAACGCAGAAGAACTCGTTGAGCAATATGACGTGCGCACGCCGAATATTTACGTCAATGTCGGCACGCTCTCTGGCGGCAATCAACAGAAGGTGATCATTGCGCGCGAATTTTCACGTCCCATTGAATTATTGATCGCCTCGCAACCTACGCGCGGCTTGGACGTGGGTTCGATTGAATACATCCATAAACAAATTATCAAAAAACGAGACGAAGGCACGGGCGTAATCGTGGTCTCCTCCGAACTGGACGAGATCTTGGCGCTCTCAGATCGCATCGCCGTAATGTACAAAGGTCAAATCATGGATATTCTGGACGCGAAGAAAGCTAATAAAGAATATCTCGGCTTATTGATGGCTGGCATTCATCCATCTGAAACCTCAAAAAACTAAGAGGAGCTTAATTCTGTGAGCGCAACAGTACCTCCAATCAAACCAACTGAAGCTAAAAAAACCAGTTCCGCGCTGGGGCAAGCTTTATTAGTTCCTATACTCGCGGTGGTCACTGGCTTGATCATCGGCGCAATCGTGATCGTCGTCAGCGGCGCAAGCGTCGCCAAAGCGTACGGCGCTTTATTTGTCGGCTCGTTCGGCAACCCGCTGGATTTCTTTGCCGCATTAAAAACGCTATTCGCCAGCGGAGATAGCGCGGCGCTGATCAAAGCGATTTACCCATTTACTGAAAGTTTAGTAACCGCCACGCCTTATATTTTTGCCGGGTTGTCCGTGGCGGTGGGCTTTCGGTGCGGCTTATTCAACATTGGCGCGGAAGGTCAGTTCTTCGTGGGCGCGTTATGCTCCGCTTTTGTGGGGTATAGCCTCCAAGGCTTGCCCATGCTCATTCACCTGCCGTTGGCTTTATTGGGCGGCGCATTAGGCGGCGGAATTTGGGGCATGATTCCCGGCTATCTCAAAGCCCGCTTTGGCGCGCATGAAGTCGTCAACACCATTATGATGAATTGGATCGCCTTCAAATTAAGCGATTGGCTCCTCAACGGTCCAATGAAAGCCTCTGGCTTTCGCCCAGTGACTCCCAACATTCAAGCCAGCGCCGAGCTACCGCGCTTCTTTTCGGACCCTTTGAGATTCAACCTCGGATTTTTTCTAGCCCTGCTCTTTGCGTATTTGGTCTATTGGTTTCTTTTCAAAACCACGCTTGGGTTTGAAATCCGTTCTGTGGGCGCCAACCCAGATGCGGCTAAATACGCGGGAATGAACATCATCAAAAATTTCGTGCTGGTGATGGCGATCTCCGGCGGGCTGGCGGGCTTAGCCGGTTCCGCGCAGGTACTTGGCGTAGATCATTGGGTTGGTCAGGGATTTTCTGCCGGTTATGGTTTCGATGCGATTGCGTTAGCTTTGCTGGGTAAAAGCCATCCTTTGGGCGTGGTCTTGGCGGCGCTACTCTTCGGCTTCCTGCGGAGCGGCGCAACCAATATGCAATCTATGGCTGGGATTCCAATTGACATCATCTCGATCATTCAAGGCTTAGTCATCGTCTTCATCGCCGCGCCGGATATCATCCGCTGGCTCTATCGTATTCGTTCGCTCAAAGCAGAAGAAACTGTGCTGACCCGCGGCTGGGGCAAATAATGAGGTTCGTATGAAAATATCAACTTTAGCTAACAAAACCGCATCTGAAAAACGCAAGCAAATCGCGTATGGCATTGTTTTACTTTTAGCGGGTTTTCTCATCTACCTCTTCTTCGGCAGAAATGTCGAAGCCGGAGTTACCACCACCTTTGGGTTAAATATAGCCGGTTCGCAAGCGCTAAAAGTTCCGGACTTAATCGTCCCGGCACAAACCACCGTTTACATGATGATGGCGCTTGTCGTTTTCGTCGGCGCGTTTCAATTGGCGCGCGGAGTGCGCTCCACCGGCTTATTGCTCGGCATTTTGGCTTTCACCTTTGTCTTTGCTTTTCTCACTTGGGCGGCGCAGGCAAAATCCTTCAATTTGGCGGGGATGCTCAGTAGCATGTTGGTCCGCGCCACGCCCATCGCGCTGGCGGCTTTGTGCGGCGTGATCAGCGAACGCTCGGCGGTGATCAACATCGGCACCGAGGGGATCATGCTCATCTCCGCGCAAGTTGCGGTTGTGGTTGGCACTCTCACTAAAAATTTATACGCCGGCTTGCTCGCCGCGATCTTGATTGGCGGCGTAGTCGCCGCGCTTCATGCCGTCTTGGTCATCCGCTTCAAAGTGGATCAAATCGTCAGCGGCGTAGCGATCAACATTTTTGGCGCGGGCATCACCGCGTTCATCAGCTCGCGCTTTCTTCAATCCGGGACCAATGCGCTCAACAATTCCGGCTCCTTTCCGATTATCTCCATCCCTATCCTTTCAAAAATTCCAATTTTGGGACCGATGTTATTTGAGAATAATATCGTTGTGTACTTAATGGCGCTGACCGTGATCGCCATGCACATTGTTTTGTTTTACACCCCCTGGGGCCTCCGCACCCGCGCAGTGGGCGAACACCCCAAAGCCGCAGATACGCTTGGCGTAAACATCTACCTCATTCGTTATGTCAACGTGATCGTCGGCGGATTAATTGCCGGATTGGGCGGCGCTTACTTTACGATCGGTTCAGTCGGCCGCTTTGACGAAGCGATGACCGCCGGTAAAGGTTTCATTGGCTTAGCCGCCATGATCTTCGGCAAATGGAATCCTTTTGGCGCATTTTCTTCTTCCTTGCTGTTTGGCTTCGCGGATTCGCTTCAAGTTAAGCTTCAGATTCTCCGCATCCCCATCCCATCTGAATTTTTACTCATGGCTCCGTACATCATCACAATGATCGTGCTAACCGGCATCATTGGGCGCGCCATTCCGCCCGCCGCCGACGGGCAACCTTACGAAAAATAATCAGCCTCGCGCAATCCGCATCAGCAGGAGTTCACATAAACTCCTGCTGATCATTTAAGCGGGCGCAATGGGTGATTATCAAAAAAGCGGATTGCGGTAGAATCGTTGTAAATACTTCAGGAGAATGTCTATGAAAAGCAAGTTTTGGATAGTAAATTACGCATTGGCAGTAACTTTGTTCTTAGCCTCTTGCAACCTACCCTCAGGTCAAAGTTCCGGAGATACGATCTCCACCGCCGCCGCCCAAACGGTTGAGGCTTCGCTCAGCGTGACCCCAAACATCACGCCAAGCTTCACTTCCACCATTGGGCCCACCTTTACGCCTTTCCCAACTCTGGCGCTCAGCACCAACACGCCTGCCGCCACCGCCACCTCCAACTGTAATGTTGCCCAATTCATTACGGACGTTACCATACCAGACGGCACAATCCTCGCGCCGAATGCAAACTTCACCAAAAAATGGAGATTGAAAAACGTCGGCTCGTGCGCGTGGAACGGCTTCACGTTGGCTTTCGACAGCGGCGACGATATGAACGGACCCGCATCCAAGCCAGTCGCCGCCGTGAACCCGGGCCAGGAAATTGATCTTGAATTAAACCTCACCGCTCCAGCTACAGTTGGCAACTATCGCGGCTATTGGCGCTTGATCACCAACGGCAATGTGCTCGTCCCGGTGATCAATGGCTATCAGGGCAAAGCCTTTTATGTGGATATCAAAGTTCAAAATGCGGTGACCGCCACCTTCACCAACGCGCCCTTTGCCGTAACTGGCGTTAGCTTTACAAACACCGGCGGGTGCGGCGGCTTTACCGCCACCGCCAATATCACGGTTAATGGACCCGGAACAGTCAACTTCCACTGGATTAGAAGCGACGGCGGCGCCCCGCCCGTCCCTGCGCCTTTGGTTTTCGCCGCCGCCGGGACCCAAACTGCCAGCATCTCTTGGAACACCTCTGCCAGCGGAACGCATGGTTTTGACGTTTACATTGACAGCCCCAATCACCAGCAATTTGGAAGCGCAATTTTCACCTGCCCGTAAAGGCTAAAGCGAAACAAAAGCGCGCCTAGGAGTTTCTAGGCGCGCTTTATTTAACAGTATAATCATTCCCTGCAAAGAAAGGAAAATCATGTTCAATTTGGTCAAACAGAAAAATGTAATTGCCACGCTCATTCTGACAATTCTACTTTCCGCCTGTGGAGCCAACGCCACGCCAGACCCATCCATCGCAACCGCCGTGGCGCAAACAGTCGCCGCGCAAAACGTCAGCGCCGCAACCGATACGCCGCTTCCCGCGCCCACCATCCAAGTCACGCAAGGTCCGCTTCAATTCATCCCCACGCTCACGCCGCTCGTGCCAATGGCTTCCGCCACGCTTCCAAAATCCACCGCCGCCGTCAAAACGGAATGCGGCAAAGCCAGCATGGTCAGCGAAACCGTTCCAGACGGCGCTATTTACGCGCCGAAAACTTCCTTCACAAAAACTTGGGAAATTAAGAACGAAAGCTCCTGTACTTGGGATACGACTTATAAAATTATCTTCTATGACGGCGAGATCATGGGCGGCGGTTATTATTACAACCTGCCGCAAATCGTCCCGCCCGGCGCCACCTTCCCGCTCTCGCTCGTACTCAAATCCCCAGAAGCGGACGGGACCTACACCTCAAAATGGATGTTGCAAACTCCAGAAGGCGCGAACTTTGGCGTGGGAGAATACAACGCCCCATTCTACGCTCAAATCGTCGTCAACTCCTCCACAAAGCCGCAATACTCGATCATCTCCGTGGACTACAATGTTGTCCGCGATCCGCCAACTGGTTGCCCAGCTAACACGCGCTATACCGTGTACGCCACCCTCACCAGCGATGGACCGATCGAGATCACCTTGCAATGGTTGCAAGGAAGCGGCACGCCAGAGACCGAACTGCTCCGCCCGCCGGTGGTTCTAAAATTTACCAAAGCGGAATCGCAGACCGTCTCGCATGATGCGGTCTTACATCTCGGCGCCACCCCCGGCAACCAGCGCTGGAAAGCCATCGTCATTACCGACCCATACTATAAAGAGTTCTCTCACATCAACTACAAATACGATTGCGGCGACTACTAACTCAATTTTGAAAGAAGCCAGCCACTCGGCTGGCTTCTTTTTGATTGGGAACAATCCGCCGCGCACAGCCGTCCTCATCAGTAGAAATTTGGAGGAAGCATGAAAACCAAACGACCGTTTCTTATATTCTTCAGCGTGATGCTCTTGGCGCAATTAGCCTGCAATGCGCCCTCTGGAGCGGCGACTCCGGACACCTTTGCCACCCTCAACGGGCTTTACACCGCCTCCGTCCAGACACAGCAAGCTGGCGGGACTCAAACGGCATTCACCGCCACCCCGGGCTTGCCGCTACCCACCGCCACGACCACAAATGCGCCAGTCACAGTTCCAGCGGCGAACACGCTCATCGTCGCATCGCCCCTGCCCGTGTCCAGATGTGATGCGGCGGCTTTCATCTCAGACGTTACCTACGCGGATGGAAGTCTCGTTGCCAGAAACAGCACCTTCGTCAAAATTTGGCGGCTCAAAAACGTGGGAACTTGCACATGGACAACCGCCTACGCGATCGTCTTTTTTGGCGGCGATGCAATGAGCGGGGCGGCGGCAGTTGCCTTAACCAAAAACGTCAACCCGGGCGAGACTTACGACCTGCCCGTTACGCTAACCTCCCCCAATACCGATGGGCATTATCGCGGCTATTGGAAATTACGCAACGCTTCCGGCGCATTGTTTGGGATTGGCAATTCAGCCGATACCGCTTTTTGGGTGGATATCAAAGTCGCCGGGCCTTCTTACATTGCTTACAGCTTCGTAGATAACTACTGTGATGCAAGCTGGGAAAACAACAACAGCAACCTGCCCTGCCCGGGCGTAGACGGCTCGCTGGATGGATACGCCATCAAACTTGCCGCGCCTAAAATGGAAAACGGATTCACCGAAGACGAACCCGGCTTACGCACCGTACCGAAAGATAAGAACAACGGCATCATTACCGGGCAATACCCCGCCTTCAAAGTACAAACTGGCGATCGCTTCCGCACGCTGGTCAACTGTCAATACGGCTCAAAAAATTGCGACGTGATTTTCAGGCTGGACTATAAGCTAAACGGACAAACCAAAACTTTGGCAAGCTGGCATGAAATTTACGAAGGTCAGTTCTACCCCGTAGATTTAGACCTCAGCGCTTTGGCTGGTCAGACTGTGAAATTCATCTTGGTTGTAGATGCAAACGGACCCCAACAAGGCGATGACGCCATCTGGCTTAACCCGCACATTTTGCGTCAGGGAATCATCCCCACCGCCACGTTCACCGCATCGCCCACGATTACCTTCACGCCGACCATCACTTTCACGCCAACGCTAACGGCTACGCCCACCGAAACTCCGACCGTCACAGCCACGCCAACTGAAACGCCAACTATCACCGCTACGCCGTAAGTTCAAAGAATTGCTTTGCAAAAGACCCCGCCTCAACTGAATTGTTCAGGCGGGTTTTTTATA
>JADLCG010000075.1 GCA_020847355.1 Anaerolineales bacterium
CCGGGACGTTATAAGTTACGGTAGTCATTTTATTTTCTCCTATTATTTTTTATAAAAGCGCATTTCAAAACGCGCGTTTTTTCATTTATTGAGTAACAACTAATTCGCCAACCATCCCAGCGTCTTTATGCCCGGGGACGGAACAGAAAATTTTATACGTTCCGGCTTGGGCGGCGACAAAGCTCAATTCGCTGGTTGAACCAGCCGGCGTGGCGATATGCAAATCGTATTCTGAGGCTGAGTCGCCCATCATGTGATGTTCCATAGAGCCTTCCATCTTCACGTCGGTCACGCTGATTTTTTCGATCACAAAATCATGTTCTTGAGAGCCGCTGTTCGTGAAGGTAAAGGTCACTGGTTGATTTGCGGGGATGGTAATTGAAGCCGGCGCAAAGACAAAATCCTGCAAATCAATCGCAATTTTAGTAGAGGGAACCGCGCTCGTAGAAGCGCATGCCGTAAGAAGTACGGCTAACATTCCTAAAATCATCTTTTTGTAAAACATATTATCATTTTCCTTTTTTGACTTATAGATGAAAATACAAACTACTTAGATCAAAGCTTATTAGACATTTCAAAAACTTCGGCAATCTCCTTTAGCACGCGCTGGCGTTCTTTTTTGTCACTGCCCTGCACAGCGGTGATCACGCAAGAATTGAGATGATTTTCCAAAATCTGCGAACTGACTTTATTCAGCGCCGCCTCGACCGCCTGAATTTGGCGAATCACGTCAATACAATAAGCGTCTTCTTCCACCATACGGATTACGCCGCGAAGATGCCCTTCAACCGTCTTCAAGCGTTTCAATGCGTCCGCGCCCATTTTAGCCTCCAGTTCCATAGATTAGATCGTCGCCTACCCCCCCCATAGGGGTTGGGTATAGGGAAATATACAGCGCTTGCTATTTTATGTCAAGATTAATTTTTAGCGCGGAACGGGTAAAATACTAGCATGTCTCAGCCTTCGCTCAACGAGCTAAAAAAAGTTAACGTATTTCAAAAAGCAAGCGACGACGATTTAGAATTTATCCTTCAAAACAGTCTTGTCCGTTCCATTGAAGAGAATAGCTTCTTCTTTTTACAAGGCGACGAAGCCGCTTATTTGTACATCCTCCTTAGCGGACGCGTCAAAATCACGCAGTCCAACACCAACGGTCAGCAAGTGAGTTTACGCATCGTTTACCCATGGCAGATCTTCGGCGCTTTAGGAGCCGCCACGCACAAAGTGGCGGTGTATCCGGCTTCTTCGCAAACTCTAGAAAACAGCGCCGCGCTTGCAATTGAAAGTTCTTTTTTCCGAACCTTGATGGAGAGCCGCCCTTACCTCGCCTTTGGCATGATGAACTTGATGACTGGCTATATCCAAGAAATTCAAGAACGTTACCGCGAACTCGCGCTTGAACGGGTTGAGCAAAGAGTCGCCAGCACGCTGATTCGTCTGGCTGGGCAGAGCGGCGTCAAATCCGAAAAAGAAGCGGGGATCGAACTCATCTTCTCGCGGCAGGATGTTGCCGAATTGACCGGCGCCACGCTCTACACTATCAGCCGCCTGCTCAGCGATTGGGAACGCAAAGGTATCATCCAGTCCGGGCGGGAGCGGATTTGCATCCTCAAACCGCATGAATTAACGCTCATCGCTTCAAATTCCAATTAACTTCTTTCAAAACTGTTTGTGATAAATTGCGCTAGCGCAAAGAAGGAATCAGGCGCGTTAGTATAATCTTGCACAAATGGAAGACCCCAAGGAGTTTTCTCAACAAACCGTTTCTGAATTCTTAGAATACGCCCCACAAGCCAGCAAAGCCTTTCTCGAATTAGGAATGGCTTGCATCAGTTGTCACTTGGCACGCTTCTGCACGTTAGAAGAAGTTCGCAAAGCCTATAAGCTTGACGAGAAAACTTTCTTTGAGGCAATCTCCAAATATCTTAGCTAGCTCACAGGCAAGGAGAATAAAATTAAAATGAAGCAATTTCTTAAGTTATTCGGCGCCGCCCTCTTACTCACCGCTTTCTTAGCGGCTTGCGGCAAAACTCAGCAAGCTCAAGAACAAGACCAAACCTCCGCATCTGCCCCGGCTTACAGCGAAGCGGAAGTTTCAGCCGCGTTTACAAAAGGCGCGTGCGGGACTTGTCACACCATCCCGGGCATTCAAAATGCCAATGGCATGATCGGACCCAACTTGACCGACGCCCCCGCAATGGCGGAAGAAGCCATCCATGAAGGCGGATATAGCGGCTCTGCCACCACGCCCGTAGATTTCATCAAGGAATCGATCACCAACCCCAGCGTTTTTGTCGCTTCCAAATGCCCAATGGGACCCTGCACCGCCGGCGTGATGCCCGCCAACTTTGCAGATACGCTCAGCAAAGATGAAGTCAGCGCCATCGTCCAATACTTGGAAGGTTTACCAGCCAACGCATTCGGCGCAAATAACGCTTCCGATACTACCTCCAACACATCTTCCGCCGCTCCGGCGCAAAACCCAACCACCGGCGTGGATATCGTGCGCGACCCTGCCGATTTGCCCGCTCCGGTTGGCAACCGCGAGCCGCAGACCGTGCGCGTTGACTTAGAAGCGACCGAAGTAGAAGGTCAACTTGCGGATGGAACCACCTACACCTACTGGACTTTCAACAACCAAATCCCCGCCCCGATGATCCGCGTGCGCGTTGGCGATACCATCGAAGTTCACCTGAAGAACAACATCTCCAGCATTATGAATCACTCGATTGATCTTCACGCAGTCACCGGTCCCGGCGGCGGAGCCGTGATGACCCAAACCAAGCCGGGCGAAGAAACCACCTTCACCGCCAAAATGCTCAACCCGGGCTTATACGTTTATCACTGCGCCACGCCCATGATCGCCCAACACATCTCCAACGGCATGTATGGCATGATCCTCGTCGAACCCGAAGGCGGGCTTCCCCCAGTAGACCGCGAATTCTACGTGATGCAAGGCGAAATCTACACCAGCGGCGCGTTTGGCGAACAAGGTCATCAAGGCGGAGATACAACCAAGCTACTCAACGAAGACCCTGAATACTTCGTCTTCAACGGAGCGGTTGGCGCGCTCACCAGCCAAAAGCCCCTCACCGCCAAAACCGGCGAAACCGTGCGCATCTTCTTCGGCGTAGGCGGACCAAACTTCACCTCCTCCTTCCACGTCATCGGCGAAATCTTTGACCGCGTTTACGACCAAGCCTCGCTCACCAGTTCGCCGCTCACCGACGTACAAACCACCCTCGTCCCCTCAGGCGGCGCAACGATGGTCGAATTCAAACTCGACGTGCCGGGCAGATACCTGCTCGTAGATCATGCGCTCGCGCGCGCTGAGCGTGGTCTGGCTGGATACTTAATCGTAGAAGGCCCTGAAAACCACGAAATCTACAATGGAACGGAAACCTCCGGTAGCGGACACTAAACAAATCAGCCCCATCCAAGCGTTTGGATGGGGCTTTTCCATTATAATTTTAGAATGAAAAACCAACCGCGCCTCTTGCCAAGCCTCTGCCTGCTTCTGCTTACGTTGACAGCTTGCTCGCCGAAAGTTCCCACCCCCAGCCCACAAACGCTCATTCAACAATCCGTTTCAGCGACTCTTGCCGCAATCCCCACTCCCACGCAAATCCCTCTCCCTACGCCGTACCCAACGCCCACTGCCTTCAATTTAGCCGGTCTATTCTGCGAGTATCAATTCTGCATTGGTCATCCAGCAGATGTGGCGTTCTTCGATCTTAGCGCGCAAAAAAATCCCACGACGCCCAGTTCCTACAATCAAGGGATCATCACCGCATTCAACATCACCAGCCAGATCTTCATTCAAGTCATGTGGCAAAGTTCCGCCGGATCAACCGACCCGCAACCCCTCTTAGAGATCATCCTAGACGACGCGCAAGATGCGGCGCAAGGCAATAAAGAAATCAAACTAATCAGAAATATGAACGTGGTTTATACTGCAATCACGTCCACCGCCACACCGCTCCTGCCAGTTGGCGGCGCAGGCGCTTGGAATTGCGGCGACCGTCTCTTTGCTTGGAAGGTATACACGCCGGACGCCGCCTCAGCGGCTCCCTTATTTGAAGAAGCCATCGCAAGATTCACTTGCGGACAATGATTACAAGGAGAACCCCCATGAATACTATTCTCGAACAAGACCTGGTGAGCCTACGCGCACGCATAGCGGAATTAGAAGATCGCGTCAATGCGTTGTATCAGCAACTGGGCGTTTCATCCAGCGTGAATGCGTCGGGCCAAATAGATTCCCGCATCATAGAAGCGCTTCAAAAAAATAACAAAATCGAAGCCATCAAAATCTACCGCGAATTGACCGGGCTTGGGCTGGCAGAAGCCAAAGCCGCAATTGATCAAATCGCGGATAACTTATAAGCCGCGCTTTTTCGCTTCATTCCAGAGCGCGTCCATCTCTTCAAGGGACATCGCCGAGAGATTTTTCTCTTTTTGTTTGGCATTTGCTTCAATATAGGCAAAGCGCTTTTTGAATTTGAGATTCGCGCCGCGCAGAGCAGATTCGGCGTCTATTTTTTTCCAGCGCGCGAAATTGACTAAAACAAAAAATAAATCGCCGATTTCAGACGCAAGCTCAAAATCAGGTTCCGCTTCCTTGACTTCTTCCATTTCTTCACGCACTTTATCCAGCACCTCGTCAATTTGGGGCCAGTCAAAACCGACGCGCGCGGCGCGGTCTTGATATTCCTGCGCTTGCGTCAAAGCGGGCAAAGCCGCCGGAACGCCGTCCAAGATGCCTTTTTCAGCCTTCTGTCCATTTCTTTCTTGCTCTTTTATTTTTTCCCAATTTTGCAGAACGTCGTCTGCGCCGTTCACTTGGGTATTTCCAAATACATGCGGATGACGGCGAATCAACTTCGTGTTGACGTGCTTAATAACTTGCGTGATGTTAAATTCGCCGGCTTCGCTGGCGATTTGCGAATTCAAGAGAATTTGTAAAAACAGGTCGCCGAACTCCTCGCGCATGGCGTCTGCATCGTTATCGTCCAACGCGGCGAGAGTTTCATAGGCTTCTCCGAGCAGATGCGTTCGTAAAGTTTGGTGCGTTTGTTCGCGATCCCAGGGGCAGCCGTTAGGAGCGCGTAAATGCGCGACAATTTCAGCGAACGCTTCAAAAGAGGTTCCCTCCCCCAAGGCTGGAAGATAAAGACAAGAACCGGAAGAGAATTCGCCTAAAGTCGTTTCTTTGCGCCGCTCATTTTCAAGGAAAAAGATTTTATGCTCTTGCGGGTAAACCGCTAATAAAATTGTTTTTATCTGCGCGGCTAATTCCGCAGAAGCGATTCCGAGAATCAGAGTATCTACATCGGGCGGGGCTGGCGGATAATGCCTGGAGGTAAATTTCTGCGCTTCGAGCAGGATCAAGCCCGCAGGCGGCGTGAGGCGCAAATTCCCAAAAATAGCGGCAAT
Source organism: Anaerolineales bacterium (assembly GCA_020847355.1). Classification (GTDB taxonomy): domain Bacteria; phylum Chloroflexota; class Anaerolineae; order Anaerolineales; family Villigracilaceae; genus Villigracilis. The sequence continues at coordinate 5,437 of JADLCG010000075.1, forward strand.
TGTAGAGAAGTCCATAATCATTTCCTTAAATGCAAAACGTAATGCGCGAAAGTGTATCACGCATTACGTTTGAAGAACCTGAATACAGAGCGAATTAACGCTTGGTGTAAGTAGGCGCTTTGCGGGCTTTCTTGAGGCCCGGTTTTTTGCGTTCTTTGATGCGCGCGTCTCGCGTGAGCAAGCCTTTTTTGCGAAGCGCGGGGGTGAAATCGCCGTTGAGAAGCACGAGGGCGCGCGCCAACCCGAGGCGCACAGCTTCGGTTTGACCGGTAACGCCGCCGCCGTTCACTTTTACGGTGATGTCGTATTGCTTGGCGTCTTGTCCGGTGGCAGAGAACGCGCGTAAGATGTCGTCAAGATCGCCGAGGCGGGGAAAGTAGATTGCGCCTTCCTTTTCATTGACGGTAATCTTTCCGCTTCCGCTCATCAGGCGAACGCGGGCGGTGCTTTCTTTGCGGCGACCAATGCCTTCGTAATATTGTGTCATAATACCTTACCTCTTATTTCAAAACTTGCGGGTTCTGGACGGCGTGCGGATGTTCAGCGCCGCCATAGATCTTTAGGCGTTTGAGTACAGCGCGGCCCATGCGGTTGTGCGGCAACATGCCCCACACGGCATCGCGCAAAGCGCGATCGGGATAGGTCTGTAATTGGTCGCGTAAAGAGATGGTCTTCAGCCCGCCCGGATAGCCGGAATGATGATTGTACATTTTGGTCGTGAGTTTAGAACTAGTCTTGGTGCCAGTTACGGTCACCTTACTGGCGTTCACAACCACGACAAAATCTCCCAACTCCACGCCGGGGGTAAAACTCGGTTTGTGTTTGCCGAGCAACACATGCGCGATGCGCGCCGCCAGGCGCCCAAGCGTTTGTCCTTCGGCATCCACTAAAACCCAATCGCGCTGTATCTCAGCGGCTTTCGGATAGTACGTCTTTTGCTGCACTTTCGTCTCTCCGTTTCTTAATTAATTCAATGTGATCCATACGTTACTTCAACAAGCGTCAAGCCATGCGCGGGAGCTAAGCCAGAAAGAAGCGTCTTTTGCCGTGATACGGCTTTTTGAACGTCTTCCGGGGAACATCTCCCCTGCGCTACGGCTATCTGGATAAAAACCATTCTTCGCACCATGCGGAATAAAAACGCATCCGCCTGGACTTGAAACTGCCACTCGCCATCTGGCTTTTTCTTCCACTCAGCCTTTGTCACTTGGCGCACGGTCGTCCCATGAGGAGTAGTCCGCGAGCCGAAGGAGGCAAAGTCATGTGTGCCGAGGAAGATATCAGCCGTCAGTTGGAGGGCTTTTTCGTCAATGGCGGGCCAAACTCTCCAAGCTAGCTTCTCGCGCAATGGGTTGCGGATCGGGTCGCAGAAAAGTTTGTAAACATATCGCCGTGCCACTGCATCGAAGCGAGGGTGGAAATCTGCGGAAGTTTCGGTCAGGCTTTGAATCGCAAGGTCTGGCGGGAGGTCTGCGTTGAGCGCTTTCAGCAAACGCTCGGCGCTGTGCGTCCATTCAAAATCAAACGCGGCGACCTGCCCAGTGGCGTGAGCTCCGCGATCCGTCCGACCTGCCATAAGCGCGGATGTTTCGGACCAGCCCAGCTTACGCAGGGATTTCTCGAGTTCGCCTTGTACAGTGCGACTTTCTGCCTGCCGTTGACTGCCTTGAAAACCAGCGCCGTCGTAGGCAAGGATCACTTGGTAACGTGCCATATTAGCTTCCAGCTTTTAGCTGAAGGCTAGATATTTCTATTCTTCAACTAACTCAAGGACGACCATTTCAGCGGAATCGCCGAGGCGGGGTCCTAATTTCAATACGCGCGTGTAACCGCCGTTGCGGCTGGCAAAACGCGGGGCGATGTCGTCAAACAAGCGCTTGATGACTTGGTTATCGCCCAATTTGGAAACAGCCAAACGGCGGGCGTTGACTTTATCAATCTCCGTGCCGTTGGCGCTGTTTTTCGCTAAGGTGATCAATTTTTCAGCGTCTCCCCGAATGGCGGCGGCTTTGGCTTTGGTGGTTTGAATCCGCTCGTGGGTAAAGAACTGTTTGATCAGGTTGCGCCGTAACGCAATGCGCGCGCTTTTTGTGCGCCCTAGTTTGTAACCTGCTACTGAATGTCGCATTTTCTAACTCTCCGAAGAATTGTCTTTCATAAAGCCCTTTTCGCGCATTTTGTCGCGAAGCTCGTCCAGAGACTTCTCGCCAAAGTTGCGAATGGACATAACGGCGGTCTCGCCTTTTTCAAGCAGGTCAAGCACATCGCCGACGGTGGTGATGCCGGTGCGTTTCAACGAGTTGAAGACGCGCACGGAAAGGTCTAAAGATTCAACTGGCGTTTCCGCCAATTCACTGCTCAGGCGGCTTCCAGAAACTTCGCGTTCCACGGCGACGGTCAACATTTCCTCGTTGATGCCAGCGACGTAGCGTAAATGGTCAATGAGGGTGCGCGCCGAAGAACTTAGGGCGCGTTCCGGCGAAATTGTGCCGTCTGTCCAGATTTCTAAAATCAACTTGTCGTAGGCTGTGCTCTGACCGACCCGCGCCGAAGCGACTTCCCAATTCACGCGTTTGACCGGGCTGTAGATTGCGTCCACTGGCAATTCGCCGATGGGCATATGTCCCGAGCGTTCGTTTGCCGGGGAATATCCGCGGCCGCGCTCAACCATAAATTCGATGTCGAGTTTGGTTTTTGCGCCGTCCACCGTGAAGAGATACAAATCCGGGTTGACGATTTCGATTTCGGCGGGCGCAATAATATCCGCCGCCGTCACTTCGCCTTCGCCGCGCACTTCCAAGTGCATGCGAGCGCTATCCACGCCGTCCATCTTGATGCGGACTTGTTTGATTTGCAACATCGCTTGAATAACGTCTTCGCGCACGCCGGGGATGTCGCTAAATTCATGTAATACATCAGCCACGCGGACGGATGTAATCGCGGAACCCTCCAGAGATGAGAGCAAGACGCGACGCAAGGCATTGCCTAATGTCACGCCATAGCCTCGCTCCAGCGGGCTGATTGTGAATTTGCCATAATTACGAGCTTCCGCTTCACGTTCGATTTTTGGCATAACCATGTTCGTAATGAGACCGGTCACGGTTCACACTCCCTTTCAAAAATACATCAAGGTCAGGCTCAAATTTCGGGTCCTGACCTATGATGCGGGTCTGGAGAATTAGCGTCTGGAATAGTATTCGACGATCAATTGTTCGTCGAGGCTTCCGTCAATTTCAGCGCGTTCGGGCATTCTGGTCACAGCGCCGCTGATCTTCTTCACGTCGCGGCTGAGCCAAGACGGCGTATTGCGCTTCTCAGCGAAATCGCCAAGTTCTTTGAAATAGGTCAATTTGCTTGAGCCTTCGCGAACTGTGACTTCGTCGCCCTGGCGCAAAATCATGGAAGGTACGTCCGAGCGACGACCGTTAACCGTGAAATGTCCGTGGCTGACTAGCAAGCGAGCCTGTGAGCGGCTGGAGGCGTAACCAAGTCTAAAGACTACGTTATCCAAGCGGGATTCGAGAATTTGAAGCAAGTTCTCGCCGGTGAGTCCGCGGCGGCTTTGAGCGGTTTCCACATAGCGGCGGAATTGACGCTCTAATACGCCATACACGCGGCGGGCTTTTTGTTTTGCGCGTAATTGGCGCGCAAAGTCTGAAGCGCGGCCCGTGCCCATGCCTTTGCCGCCGCCACGTCCAGCGGTTCGGCCATGTTGACCCGGAGCGAAGTTGCGCTTCTCAAAAGAACATTTCGGGGTAAAGCAACGCTCCCCTTTTAGAAAAAGCTTTTCGCCTTCGCGGCGGCAAAGCTTACAAACTGAGCTTAATGTTTTTGCCATATATAAACTACCTCACGCCTATTACACGCGTCGCTTCTTGGGCGGGCGACAACCATTATGCGGAACCGGAGTAATATCCGAAATTGAACGGACCTTCAACCCCATAGATTGCACGGCGCGAATTGCATTTTCGCGGCCAGGTCCCGGTCCCTTAACAAAAAGGTCCACTTCTTGAATGCCTAATTGTTGAGCGGCTTTCACCGCTTGCTCAGCCGCGAGACGCGCGGCAAAGGGCGTGCTTTTACGAGAGCCTTTGAAACCAGCGGAGCCGGCAGAACCCCAAGCAACCGTGTTGCCTTCGGTGTCTGTAACCGTTACGATGGTATTGTTGAAGGAAGCGAAAATATGCACCTGTCCGTTAGACAGGGTGCGCTTCCCTTTTTTCGCGCCAGCGGCGCGGCGGGTGGAACGAACACTCTGAGCCATTTGTTTATTTATACCTTTCGGACAGGATTACTTCTTAGCGCCCTTTTTGCGACCGCGTCCGGCAACTGTCTTCTTACTGCCTTTGCGAGTACGGGCGTTTGTTTTGGTTCGTTGGCCGCGCACCGGCAAATTGCGACGGTGGCGTAAGCCGCGGAAAGAGCCGATTTCGATCAAGCGCTTGATGTTCAATTGAACTTCGCGGCGCAGATCGCCCTCGACTTTATAATGTTTAGAAATGTATTCGCGAATCGCGGCAACTTCCGCTTCGCTTAAATCTTTGATCCGCGTATCCGGGTTAACTTTGGTTTCAGCCAAAATTTCCTGCGAGCGGGTTAAACCAACGCCAAACAAATAAGTGAGGCCAACTTCAACTCGCTTATTTCGGGGGAGGTCAACGCCTTCAATTCTTGCCATAGGTCATTACCCTTGTCTCTGTTTATGTTTTGGATTTTCGCAAATAATAAAAACGCGTCCTTTGCGTCGAACAATCCGACACTTGGCGCAACGCTTGCGAATGGATGGCGATACTTTCATGAAATCATTCTCCTTGCTTGATTCTCTACAAAGCGAAACACTTGATTATACATGCACTTCATAAATTCGTCTATATTTTATACGGTTGTCTGCTGAGGCTGTAGAACAGTCAGGATGAGGGGGTCTCCTTCGGTGACGGCGACCGTATGTTCAAAATGCGCCGTCAAAGATCCATCAGCAGAAACTACCGTCCATTTATCCGGCAGGACGCGCGTTTCGTACGTCCCAACTAAAACCATCGGTTCAAGCGCGATGGTCATGCCCGGGCGAAGCAACACGCCGCTTCCCGCCAAACCGACGTTTGGCACTTGCGGTCCTTCGTGCATCTTCTTCCCGACGCCGTGCCCCGTATATTCACGGGTGACTTGCAAGCCACGGCTTTCAACATAACTTTGTATCGCCGCCGAGACGTCGCCCGTGCGCTTGCCGCTCCGCATTTGTTCAATGCCCGCGTACAACGCGCCTTCGGTGACTTCCAGCAAATGCGCCGCTGTGGATGAAATCTCACCCACCCCGGCGGTAAACGCCGAATCGGCGACATACCCTTCATGGATCGTTCCGCAATCAATGGAGACAATATCTCCATTTTTCAGTTTACGTTTCGGATGAGGGATGCCGTGCACCATCTCATCGTTGATCGAAACTGTGATCGAGGCTGGATATGGCGGTTGACCATAGCCTTTGAAGGGCGATACACACCCGAATGACTTCAGCGTTTCCTCAGCAGCCGCGTTGAGGTCTGCAGTCGTCACTCCTGGTTGTAAAAGTTCTCTTACTCGCGCCAGCGTACTTGCGTTGATGTGTCCCGCTTCGCGCATAATTTTAATCTGTGCGGGCGTTTTCACATTAATCTGGCGATCCAAACTCATCATTACCTACTTTTTGAGCAGAAATTTTCTGCGTGATCCACTATTTTTTATTGACCGCGTTGAGTAAAGTTTCAGTAATTTTCTCAACGGTTTGCATTCCGTCTATCTCAACCAATTTACCAGCCCGGCGATAATATTCCACGAGCGGCATGGTCTGTTCAAAGTAGACGCGAATTCGATTTCTAACTGTCTCGGCTTTATCATCTTCGCGCTGGTATAGCTCCGAGCCGTCTAAATCGCAGACGCCAGCCTGCTTAGGCGGGTTGAACTTTTGATGATAAATATGCCCTTGCGCGCGGCATGTCCAACGTCCGCTGGTTCTTTCTACTAAAGTTTCTTCAGAAGCGGTGATATACGGAACAAGATTAACCTGACCGTTGAAATCAGCCAGCATCGCTTCAAGCGCATCCGCTTGGGCTGGGGTGCGGGGAAATCCGTCGAGAATCGCGCCAGCTTCACAGTCCGGACGAGTGAGGCGGTCTTTGATCATCTTGATTGTCACATCATCCGGCACAAGTTCGCCTTTATCCATATAGGCTTGAGCGAGTTTGCCAAGTTCAGTTTGATTCTTAAAGTTCTCTCGAAAGAGGTCTCCCGAAGAGACGTGCGCCAGCTTTGTTTTCTCAGCCAAGATTTTAGCTTGCGTGCCTTTGCCAGCTCCGGGTGGACCAAGCAAGACGATGAAGGTCGCCATTGAGTTTTTAGCTCCTAACGAACAAGCAAGGATTCTTGATAACCGTGCAGTTTCAACTCTGCATCAATGTTCATAAAGGCATCGCGCACTACGCCGACCACGATCAGCAAGCCGGAGGATGAAACCAAGAATAAGCCAGCCTGCGATGTAGTTTGCATATTGAACATGCCCAGCAACAGATTGAGGAGGAAGGGCATCGCCGCAACCACGCCGAGGAATAAAGCTCCCGGCAGGGTAATGCGTCTCTGCACCGTGCTGAGATACTTTTGAGTGGGCGCGCCAGTATGCACGCCGGGGATAGAAGCGCCTGATTTCTTGAGGTTATCGCCATAGTTTTGTTGATCGAACAAAACCGAGGTGTAGAAGAACGTAAAGATCACCACCATCAAGAAATACAGCGACCAGTAGCCCCAGTTATTTGAGCCAGTTCCGCCGAAGAAGTTGGTCATCGTCACGGCTAGGTTCCTCAAGCCTTCGCTATCTGGAAACCATTGCGTCAGAAAACCAGCCACAACTGCGGGAAATTGTAAAATGGCGCTGGCGAAAATCAACGGGATCATGCCGGAGAGATTGACCATCAAAGGCAAAGTGCCTTTAACCGGCATAGACATACGATTGCCAATGCGTCGTCCGGGGTACATGACCGGCACATTTCTACGCCCTTGTTGCACATAGACGATTGCAATTACGGTCAGGATGATTATGATAATTGTAAAGATGATCATAAACAGGGCGGTTTCGCGATCCGAAAACAGGGATAAAAGGTTTTGCGGCAATTGCGCCACGATACCGGCAAAAATCACCAGCGATAAACCTTGTCCGCGAATGCCATATTCGGAGATCAACTCACCCAGCCAGATGGCAAAGATCGTTCCGGCGGTCATGGCGATTAAAACGGTCGTAGATTTTAGCCAGAGTTCTGGCGTAAACCCAAAATTGAGCACCGGCTTTTGCAAAGCTTGGATCGAGAGGTTATTGAATAAACCAATCTGACCGATAGCCGAGAGCATCGCCATTGGCACGGAAAGATAGTAAGTCCATTTTTCCTGCCAGCGGCGCGCTTCGCGTGGGTCTTCTTCCATCTTGCGTTGAAGCGAAGGGATGATTGGGATGAGCAATTGCAAAATAATTTGGGCGGTAATATAAGGATACACGCCCATGGAAAGCAATGAGAAGTTGGAAACTGTGCCGCCCGAGAGCAGGTTCAGGAAGTCCAAGAAAGTGCCGTTTCCGCCAGTGGACTGCCGGAAAGCGCGCAGAACTTCCTGATCAACGCCAGGCGCCGGAACATTCGCGGCAATGCGGTAAATTGCCAAGATTAAGAAAGTCATCACCAACTTGCGGCGAATATCTTCTGATTTCCAAACACGCGCAAAAGTGGAAAAGAAATTCTTCATGAATTTTTCCTCACCGCAGATTAAGCGATCAATTCAACAGCGCCGCCAGCTTTTTCGATCTTAGCTTTGGCGCCTGCGCTTACGCGGTGAACATTAATCTTGAGCGCGACTTTCAGTTCGCCGCGTCCTAAAACCACAATTGGGTTTTTAGGGTCGCGGAGTAAGTGCGCTTTTTCGAGGGTTTCAGGGTTGACGGTCTCGTTGGCTTTGAAAGCTTCCGAGAGTTGATCGAGGTTGATCTCGTTGTAGGTCACCTGATTGGGCGGCGTGAAGCCTTCGCCGCGGAAGAACGGCAAACGGCGGAAGAACGGCAAGTTGCCGCCTTGGCGGTATAAGTGACCGCCTTCTCCCGAGCGCGAACCTGCGCCTTTTGTACCGCGACCGGCTGTCTTGCCTTGTCCGGCGGAGATACCGCGTCCAACGCGCTTATTTTTTTGCTTTGAGCCAACGTTCGGCTTGAGATCGTGAAGTTTCATAATGCAACCTACTCTTCAATTTTGAGCAAATGGATGATTTTATTTAACATCCCGCGTAAAGCCGGAGTATCTTTATGCTCAACGGTTTGATGTAAACGGCGAAGCCCAAGCGCTTTGACAGTCGCTTTTTGATCTTTGGTGTAGCCAATCGCGCTCCGCACCAAAGTCACGCGCAGGGTTTTGCCGGTTGTCGCTTTGTTAGGCATGTTGCTTCCTCCGTTCCCAGAATGGGGCAACTTCATCCGCGCGTTTGCCGCGGCGAGCGGCTTCCAGCGCCGGAGAGCGGAGTCCATCTAGAGCGTCAAAAGTCGCCATAACGACGTTCAACACGTTGGCGCTGCCCATAGACTTGGTGAGGATATCGCGCACGCCAGCTACTTCGAGCACGGCGCGCACGCCGCCAGCCGCGATTACGCCCGTTCCGGGCGAGGCTGGTTTTAGAAATACTTTCGCGCCGGCGGTTTTGCCGAGGATTTCATGCGGAATGGTAGTTCCGGCAAGGTGCACGTTGCGTAAATTTTTGCGCGCGCGTTCAGAGGCTTTGCGCATCGCATCCGGGACGGCATTCGCCTTCCCCACGCCCATGCCAATGCTTCCTTTTTTATCGCCAACCACAACGGTCACGCGGAAGCGGAAACGACGACCGCCTTTGACTACTTTAGCGACGCGGGCAATTTCAATCACGCGCTCTTCGTAAGCGTCTTGCGTTTCAAACTGTTGTCCTGTAAATTCTTTTTCTGCCATATCTTTCTCCGTGTTCTACAACACTTTAGAATTGCAAGCCGCCTTCGCGCGCGCCATCGGCTAAAGCCTTAACACGCCCGACATAACGGAAGCCGCCACGATCAAACACAACTGAAGAAATCCCTTTGGATTTAGCGCGCTCGGCAACCGCTTGACCAATTGCCTTAGCTTGCTCAATTTTCTTCAAACCCTTCACTTTTTCGCGCAGGTCTTTGTCAATCGTAGACGCGGAAACGAGGGTGTTGCCATCCATATCGTCAATCACCTGGGCATAGATGCCCGAAAGGCTCTTGAAGATGTTCAAGCGCGGACGTTCGGGAGTGCCGAAAATCTGCTTGCGAACGCGCGCATGGCGGCGTTGACGAGCGAGGGAACGATTATTTTTTGCCATCGCTTATTTTCCTTTTCCAGCTTTACCGGCTTTGCGGCGAATGCGTTCGCCTAAGTAGCGAATGCCTTTGCCATGATATGGCTCGGGCGGACGGACGTTGCGAATATTCGCGGCAACCTGACCGACGAGTTCTTTATCAAAGCCTAAAATCTTAATTTGGCGCGTCTTAGCGTCCGTTTCAAACGTAACGCCAGCCGGAGGCTCAATTTTCACGGGATGTGAGTAACCCACGTATAACGCTAAAACTTTGGCTTCCATCTCAGCGCGATAGCCCACGCCTTCCACTTCAAGGATGACTTCGTGGCCCTTGCTCACGCCGCGAACCATATTTGCGAGGATGGCGCGCGTGGTGCCGTGCAGGGCGCGCTCAGCGGCGTCTTCAGAGTTGCGGGTAATTTCCAACTGATTGTTTTCCAATTTGATACCAATCAAGTTGGAGAACATGCGTTGTAATTCGCCCTTTGGACCTTTGACGCGAACGGTGGAACCATTTACGTCAACTTGTACGCCGCCGGGAATTTCAACAGGTAAACGACCAATACGAGACACTATAACCTCCTACCACGCCTTGCAGAGAATCTCGCCGCCTACGCCCAATTGTCGAGCGCGCGCGCCGGTCATCACGCCCTTGGGGGTTGAGAGAATGGCAACGCCGATTCCCGAAAGCACCCAGGGGATTTCTGTTTTCTTAGTGTAGATTCTGCGTCCGGGCGAGCTGACTCTTTCAAGTCCAGAGAGAACCGCGCGTCTTTCGCGGCGTTCGCCGACGTACTTAATCTTCACGCGTAGGACTTTTTGCGCTTCGCGCTCGCCGTCCACGACTTCAAAATCTTCGAGAAAGCCTTCATCTTTGAGGATTTTAGCGATCTCTACTTTAATCTTTGAGTTGGGCATTCCAACCTGTGTATGGCCAGCCATCACAGCGTTTCGAATGCGAGTCAACATATCAGCAATTGGATCATTTATAGCCATGACTCTACCTCCGGCTTACCAGGATGACTTAACTACGCCGGGGATTTTGCCCGTTAGCGCTAACTCACGGAAGCAAATACGGCATAGACCAAAACGACGAATATAACCGCGCGCGCGGCCGCAACGCTGACAGCGATTGCGCACTTGCACTGCGTGGCGGCGTCTTAATTCACGATACTGCATACATTTCTTTGCCATAATTACGCATCCTTCTTATTGCTAAACGGCATACCGAGCGCTTGTAATAAAGCGCGAGCTTGGTTATCGTCTTGGGCAGTGGTTACAATGGTGATTTCCATGCCGCGCAATTTATCAATTTTGTCGTATTCGATCTCAGGGAAAACCAATTGATCCTTGAGGCCTAAGGTGTAGTTTCCGCGTCCGTCAAATGCGTTGGCGGAGACGCCGCGAAAATCGCGGACGCGCGGCAAGGCGATGTTCAGTAAGCGGTCTAAGAACGCCCACATTTTTCCGCCGCGCAGAGTCACTTTTGCGCCGATCAAACGTCCTTCGCGGAGTTTGAAGTTCGCAATCGCTTTTTTGGCTTTGGTCTGAACGGGTTTTTGCCCGGTGATGGCGGCTAAATCTGAGGTTGCCGCTTCGAGAGCTTTGGGGTTATCCATCGCTTCGCCCAGCCCGATGTTCAAAACCACTTTTTCAATGCGCGGAATTTGCATCACATTCTTGAAGCCGAATGATTTAAACAAGGCCGGAGCCACTTCTTTGGTGTAAAGTTCTTGCATTCTGTTCATCTTATTCGCTCCACAGCCTAACCGATCGTCGCTTCGCATTGTTTGCAAATGCGGTGCGCGCCTTGTTCGTCGCGTTGAATGCCAACGCGCGTGGCTTCGTTACATTTTGGGCAAACCAACATGATATTGGAAATATCAATCGGGGCTTCAAATTGAATGCGCCCGGCGCTTTGAATATTGCGACCAGATTGGTTTTGCTGTTGTTTTTGGTGCTTGGTGCGGATGTTGATACCCTGCACCACCACTCGGCGTTTGTCAATCAAGACATTGATGACTTCGCCGCGCTTGCCAATATCGTCGCGTTTGCCGCTGATCAGTTCAACTGTATCGCCTTTGCGTATCTTAACGTTCATCGTCAGCTCCTACAGCACTTCCGGGGCAAGCGACACGATCTTCATGTAGCCGAGGTCGCGCAATTCGCGCGCCACTGGTCCAAAGATGCGTGTGCCCCTGGGGTTTTCGCCGCCTTCGTCTAAGATGACAGCGGCGTTATCGTCAAAGCGGATGTAAGAACCGTCTTCGCGCCGCCACTCTTTTGTGCAACGGACGATAACAGCTTTGACAACTTCGCTTTTCTTTACGGATCCTTGCGGAGCCGCAGATTTTACAGTGGCGACCACGACATCTCCAATGGCGCCATATTTGCGCCTTGAACCGCCCAACACATGGATGACGAGCAATTCACGGGCGCCGGTGTTATCAGCTACTTTTAAGCGGGATTCATGTTGAATCATGGCTATTCTCCTACGCCTTGATCCGCAGTGCGGACTTCGCGCTTGACCACAAGTTCAACTGCCCAGCGCTTATCGCGGGATAACGGCTTGGTTTCAACAATTTGAACTTCATCGCCAATTTCACAGCCGATTTCATCGTGGGCTTTGACCCGCGCGCTGGAATGGACGACTTTCTTATATAACGGGTGGCGATAAGTTCGCGTAATTTCAACCACCACAGTTTTGGTCATTTTGTTGCTGGTGACCACGCCAATCATTCGACGACGATTATTCATTTTGCACCTTCCACAGCCGAGCGTTCAGCCTCGCGCAAGATTGTTACCATGCGGGCGATGTCGCGGCGCAAGATCTTCACGCGACTGGTATCGGTCAATTGACCAGTCACTTGCTGAAAGCGCAGTTTCATCATTTCTTCGCGGGCATCCGCCACTTTTGTGCGGATTTCTTCCACCGCCAATTTGCGAATGTCTTCTATCTTCATAGCCTTCATGGTTTATTCTTCTCCTGCGTGGCGAGCCACAACTTTAGTCTTAATGGAGAATTTATATTGGGCGCTCTTCAAAGCGGCCACGGCGATCTCAGCGGGCAAACCGCCCACTTCAAACATGACCCGGCCCGGCTTCACTACCGCCACATAATACTCAACGTTACCTTTACCAGAACCCATACGAGTCTCTGGGGGTTTGTGCGTAAAAGGTTTGGCTGGGAAGATGCGAATCCAGATCTTTCCGCGTCGTTTCATCTCGCGCACAATTGAACGACGAGCCGCTTCAATTTGACGGGCGGTCACCCAGCCCGGTTCCAACGCTTGCAAACCGTATTCGCCGAAGGATACTTCTGCGCCGCGAAGCGCCTTACCCTTCATACGACCGCGCATTTGCTTGCGCCACTTAACACGTTTTGGCATCAACATATCGTCTACCTCATCTAAGTGCCTCAGCGATTACTCGCTGACGTACACGCCTTCCGTCGCTTCGGTCTTTTCTTCCGCTTCAGGTACGGCTTCGCCTTTATAAATCCAGACCTTGATTCCTAGTTGTCCGTAGGTCGTCGAAGCTTCTGCAGTTGCGAAATCCAAATTGGCGCGCAGGGTTTGGAGCGGCACGCGACCTTCGCGCAACCACACGTCACGGGACATTTCCGCTCCGCCTAAACGTCCGCCAACTAAAATCTTAATTCCTTCAGCGCCTTGTTTCATGGCTTGTTGAATTGCGCGCTTCATGGCGCGGCGATAAGCAATTCGGCGTTCCAGTTGATCGGCGATATTCTTCGCGACCAACATTGCATCCACGTCTGGGGATGAAACTTCCTTGATGTCTAATTCGACTTTCTTTCCGACCAAGGCTTCAAGCGCCTGACGGATTTTCTTCACGCCTTCGCCTTTGCGCCCAATCAATATGCCGGGCTTGGCGGTGTGAATGGCAACGCGGATTTTTCCCGGCGTGCGCTCCACGTCAATGCGGGAAATGCCCGCCTTGCCGTCTTTCACTGTATCGGGAATTTCCTTACGCAATTCGCGGACTTTCTCATTCGCGGCAGAACCGCCCTTGGAAGTTTTACCAAGCAACAGGTTGCGAATGGCGAAATCCTGGTGGAGTTGTTGGCGATAGGCGCTGCCTTCGGCAAACCAACGACCGCCCCACGGCTGATTAATTCCCAAACGAAAACCAACGGGATGTACTTTTCGACCCATAAATTCTCCTTAAGCTCCACGCTCGCGCAAGATAACAGTGACATGCGAGTTTCTTCGCAAGACTGGTTTGAACCGACCGCGGGCGCCAAAACGACGCCACTTACGAGTTGGGGCTTCATCAGCGGTGATTTTGGCGATGTAAAGATCGTCACGGCTGACGCCGAAATTTTCTTCGGCATTGGCGACCGCCGAAGCTACCAATTTATAAACCGGTAGCGCCGCGCCTTTATTGACAAAGCGCAAGGTTTCGAGCGCTTCGTTAGCGTTTTTGCCGCGCACCAAATCAATCACCGAGCGCACTTTTTGAGCGGAGTGAGCAAGAAAACGAAGTTTAGCTTGAATATCAGTCATCTTCTAGCTCCTTACGCGGCTTTCTCGGAAGTTTGGTGGCCGCGGAAAGTTCGCGTCGGGGCGAATTCGCCCAAGCGATGACCGACCATATTCTCGGTAATGTAGATCGGCACATGGCGGCGGCCGTCATGGACGGCGATCGTGTGTCCGACCATTTGCGGGAAGATCACCGAAGCGCGACTCCACGTGCGAATCACTTTCTTTTCATTTTTCTGATTCATTGCCTCGATGCGCTTGAGCAATTTCGGCTCAATGAACGGGCCCTTTTTTAATGAACGGGACATATCTAAGTACCTCGCTTACTCTTAGCGGCTCGTCTTACTACGACGGCGCACAATGTACTGATTAGATTTCTTGTTACGGCGGGTCTTATAGCCCAAAGTGGGTTTACCCCAAGGACTCTTCGGACCAGCGAGACCAATTGGCTGACGACCTTCGCCGCCGCCATGCGGATGGTCATTCGGGTTCATTGCGGAACCACGCACGGTCGGACGAATGCCCTTGTGGCGTTTACGTCCCGCTTTACCTAATTTGACGTTGCCATGATCCAAATTGCCAACTTGACCGATCGTGGCATAACAAACTTGGTGGATCAAACGAACTTCGCCGGAAGGCATACGAATTTGAGCGAAATCGCCTTCTTTCGCGAGCAGTTGCGCCGCGCCGCCAGCCGATCGAACTAACTGAGCGCCTTTGCCTTCTTTAACTTCAATGTTGTGGATCATCGTACCGACCGGTATATTGCTGATCGGCAACGCATTTCCAGAGCGGATTTCAGCGGAGGGACCAGACATCAAAGTTTCGCCAACTTTTAGATCCAGCGGAGCGATGATGTAGCGTTTTTCTCCATCCGTATAGAAGAGCAATGCCAAGCGGGCTGTGCGGTTTGGATCGTACTCAATCGCCGCAACGCGCGCCGGAATGCCGTGCTTCTCGCGTTTGAAATCCACCAAGCGGATGAAACGGCGGGCGCCGCCTCCACGATGACGAACGGTAACGCGACCATGAGCATTGCGGCCGCCTCGATTTTTCTTAGGCGTTAACAACGAGCGTTCAGGGGTAGTCTTTGTAATTTCTTCAAAGGTGTACCCAGTCATGCCGCGCGTGCCTGGGGTAATTGGTTTATATTTTTTAACTGCCATTATTGCACCCCTTCAAAGATTTCGAGGGGTTTACTTCCCTCGGCAAGGGTAACGATCGCTTTTTTGAACGCTGGGCGGCGCACTAACAAACGGCGCGAACGCGAGCGACGGCCGCGTTTTGCCGGAGCGTTCATAATATTCACGCGCGCAACGGTCACATCGAAAGCATGTTCCAAGGCTTCCTTAACCATTGTGCGAGTCGCATCATCATGAACGACAAATACATATTGACGCAATTTGCCCGATTGGTAGTTGGATTTTTCAGTTACCAGCGGGCGGACGAGGACATTGAAAATTTCAGACATGTCTCGCTCCTATCCAAGGTGCGCCACAAGCGCATCAATTGTCTTGACTGGTAAGACAACTTTTTCATAATTTAAAATATCGCGAATGTTTACGTAGCCAGCCAGCAACACTTTCGCATTATCAAGATTGACTGTGCAACGCGCCACTGTATCGTAGCTCTGATCTTTAGCGGGCATCAACACCAAAGCGGTTTGATCGCCAACCAAGTTTCCGAGCGCTTCTGCCATTACGCGGGTTTTTGGCTCTTTGAATTCGAGCGCATCAACTACCACGATGCCAGCTTCGGCGGCTTTTACAGACAAAGCCGAACGGAGCGCGGCTTGGCGCATCTTCTTGGGCATGCGCAATTCATAACTGCGTAGATGCGGCGTATGGATCCGACCGCCGCCTACCCATTGCGCGGCGCGAGTAGAACCCTGACGCGCGCGACCAGTTCCTTTTTGCTTCCAAGGTTTACGACCGCCGCCGGAAACCTCAGAGCGTACTTTGGTTTCGTGCGTGCCGAGCCGGGCATTCGCCATCTGGCGAACATAAGCTTGGTGCATCAAATCTACATTAATTGGGGCTTCAAAAACTTGCGCAGGAAGTTCAACTTCGCGAAGTTTCTTACCTTGTATGTCTAAAACGTCTATTTTCATGGCTAATTTGGCTCCCGTTTCCTGCGCTATTGCTTACGCGCTTCCTTGATCAT
Organism: Anaerolineales bacterium; assembly: GCA_020847355.1. Taxonomy (GTDB): domain Bacteria; phylum Chloroflexota; class Anaerolineae; order Anaerolineales; family Villigracilaceae; genus Villigracilis. The sequence continues at coordinate 21,447 of JADLCG010000075.1, forward strand.
GACGAGACTGCCCTTTGCGCCCGGAACCGCGCCATTGATTGCGATCAAATTTCGCTCTGCATCAACCATCACGACTTTAATGTTATGAGTAGTAACGCGATCTGAACCCATGTGACCAGCGCCGCGTGCGCCTTTTAACACGCGACCTGGCGTAGTGCCTGAGCCGCGCGAGCCGGGGGCGCGATTACGATCCGAGGTGCCGTGCGTCGCGTTCATGCCGTGAAAATGATGGCGTTTCACTGCGCCAGCAAAGCCTTTACCTTTGCTCACGCCAATCACATCCACGCGCTCGCCTTCGGCAAAAGCGTCTGCGACTGTGATCTTATCGCCCACCTTCAAGCCATGTTCCTTCGCGCGAAATTCGCGCAAGTAACGCATTGGGGAAATCTCATTGGCTTTTAAATGTCCCAATTGTCCATTTGTGAGTCTTTTCGGATTCACTTCGCCAAAGCCCAGTTGCACGGCAGAATAGCCTTCTTTCTCCGGCAGACGTATCTGGGTAACGTAACATGGCCCAGCTTCGATGAGCGTCACAGTGTAAGCGACGCCTTGTTCATCGAAGATCTGGGTCATGCCAATCTTCTTTCCAATAAGCCCTTTCAACATTCTATATATTCTCCTTTAGAAGGTATTGACGAGACTGCCAGCCTGGGCTTAGGCCGCATCATCTCCGCGCAGTACAGTTAGAGGGTCCGGTGCGGAAGCGTGTGTTTGTGGTTCTACACACAGACCCGCTCTTGTACTGTCTCAAACAATCTGCGGGAAATTCCCGCAGTTATTCACTACTTAAATTTTGATTTCGATATCTACGCCAGCCGGAAGATTCAAACGCATTAACATATCAATGGTTTTTGAATCTGGATCCAAAACGTCAATCAAACGATTGTGCGTGCGGATTTCAAAATGCTCATGCGAATCTTTATCAATGAAAGCAGAGCGACGTATTGTAAAGCGCTCGAGCTTGCTTGGCAAGGGTACTGGACCAACGACATGCGCGCCAGTTCGCTCGGCGGTTTCGACAATGCGCTTAGCGGATTGATCTAAAACGCGATGATCATACGCCTTAAGACGGATACGGATTTTTTGTTTTGCCATCATTATCTCGCCTACGCAATAATTTTAGTAACGACGCCCGCGCCGACGGTGAGACCGCCTTCACGGATGGCGAATTTGGAACCTTGTTCCAACGCCACCGGCACGATCAATTCTACGGTCAGGTTCACGTTGTCGCCCGGCATCACCATTTCCACGCCTTCCGGCAAAGCGATATTGCCGGTCACATCCATTGTGCGGATGTAGAATTGTGGGC
>JADLCG010000076.1 GCA_020847355.1 Anaerolineales bacterium
TGGTATATGGCGGCGTGGAAAAACCAAAAAATCGTTTGCACTATTACTACCGATCATCCAGAAGCGCCGCTGGCAAAAGAAGTTTATCGCGATTGCGACGCGACCGTTTATCAAAAATGGGTCAAGCAAAAGCCTTGCGCCACCGCCAAAAGATATTTATGCGACGGTTATTATGTGATGCTGGTAGATAGCGCCGCCAAAGAAAAAGAAGTGGGCATGATGTTAGCCCCAGCCAGCGTTTGGATTTCGCTGGAGGATTGCGAACCCGTCCCTAGCGTTTCAACGCACATTTGCGAATCAAAGCCAACCATCGTCTTCAGCGGCATGGAGCCGTTGCCCAATGAAAGTATCACGCGCATAGAAGGAACTTACGAAGACCAAACCTTCGCCTGTGAAGCCACGGAGGTTTGCAAAATCCGCGTAGATCAAACGAATGAAGCGGGCGCAACGCTTGAATTTTGGGCTTATTCATCTTATGGGGATAGCAGTTTGGCTTATACGGCAAAACTCAGAGTTCAAAAAGTAGACGAAGGCGATCCCGATCAACTCTATTGGTATGTGGATATTCTCTCTTCACAATGGCAGGGGGAAGCCCCAGCGACCTGCTCGCAAACTTGGGGCGTGTTTCCGCCGGTGGGCGGAGCGCCAGAATGGCTCTCGACTCCGAAAATTAGTCAGGATTTAAGTAGCGCCATCCCATACACATATCTGGCATCCAATTTAATTTTGCAAGGCGCAGTGAATGCAAGCAGTTGCCCGGATGGCGGCTTGGATTCGAGCGGCAATGTTAATCAATGCGGGCTGGAGGCGGCGCGCCCAGCCGTGATCGCGTGGCAGAATCAATTTGACGAATTGATTCTCAATACGGCTTTGGAGACCAACGTTCCGGCGCATTTGCTCAAAAATCTTTTCGCACGAGAAAGCCAGTTTTGGCCTGGCATTTATCAGGCAGTTGGGGACGTGGGTTTAGGTCAACTGACCGAAAACGGCGCGGATACAACCTTGTTTTGGAATTCATCTTTTTACAATCAATTTTGCCCTTTGGTTTTAGATGCGGAAGTTTGCGGCGCAGGCTACATGCACCTTGACGAGGAGTACAAGCAAAGCTTACGCCGCGCGCTGGTTGGGAGCGTGAACGCCTCTTGCGAAGATTGCCCGCTTGGGTTGGATTTATCGCAAGCGGATTTTTCAGTAGGCGTATTCGCGCACACCATGACGGCGAATTGCGAGCAAACCGCTCAGGTCATTTATAACTATACAGGGCAACTCCCCGGCGAAGTGGCCACTTATGAAGATTTGTGGAAATTCACCTTAGTCAATTACAATGCAGGCGGTTCTTGTTTGGCGGAAGCGCTGACGCGCGCGCAAGGCGAAGACCTCGCGCTCACTTGGGAGAACGTCTCGCCTTTTTTGAACGGGGCATGTTCCGGCGCGGTAGATTACGTCAACGATATCAGTCAATAGCTTCGCGCGATTTCGATCCACAGCAAATTCGGATAAAATTCAATTCAGTTCGCTTCGGCGCGGCTTTTAATTTCCGGAGAGGTTCATGCTTACACTCATAGAAAAAATTCTATTCACTACGGCAGTTTTAGTTTCTCTCGCCCTGACCTATCGCGGCGTTAAGAAAATCATTGGGCATATTTCCAGCGGGCAAGGGAAAATAGATTGGTCGCTCATTCCCAAACGCATTCAGGCATTGATCGTCAAATATTTTTTCTTTCAACCGGTTTGGCGTTTGCGCCCGCTGACCAGTTTACTGCACGCTTTCATCGGCTGGGGGTTCTTCATTTATGTATTGGTCAATCTCGCGGATTTGATTTACGGCTATACCGGCTTCAAACTTTTGTATCACGGCGGCTGGCTGGGAAATCTTCTGCGCCTATTCGCGGATTTGTTGAGCGTGGCGATTTTGATCGGCATGGCTTCGCTATCTTTTCGCAGATATATTCTGCAACCCAAAACTTTATCCACGCGGGAGACGACGCTTCTAGACCCACGCGCCAGACGCGGGATTTGGCGGGATTCGGCAATCGTCACCAGCGCATTTTTCACGCACACATTGATGCGGATGTTGGAAGAATCCTTCCACCTCGCGCAGATTAAAACTGCCGATGCGTGGCAACCGGCAATTTCCGCTATCTCAGGCTTATGGTCCGGGATGGGCGCGAGTAGTTTAGTCCTCGCCGAGCATACGGCTTGGTGGGTTTCGCTGGGTTTGGTAGTCGCGTTCCTGCCTTATTTCCCGTATTCAAAACATTTACATTTATTTATTGTGCCGCTCAATTTTGGGCTCAAGCCTGAAAGAAAATCCATCGGGCAGTTGAGCTATATCAATCTGGAAGACACTTCCATCGAACAATTTGGCGCGGCGAAGATGAAAGATTTAGGCTGGGAACAAATTTTGGATAGCTTTGCCTGCATTCAATGTTTCCGCTGTCAGGAAGTTTGCCCGGCTTATAACACCGGCAAAATCCTATCCCCTGCCGCGTTGGAAATTAATAAACGCTATCACTTGAATTACGGCGGCTCGACCGACATGCCGATGCTCAACTTAATTTCTGAAGAAGCGGTTTGGGCTTGCACCAGTTGCGGCGCCTGCGTGGATATTTGCCCCGTTGGCAATGAGCCGATGCGCGATATTTTAGATATTCGCCGCAACCTTTCGATGATGGAAAGCAGTTTTCCGAAACAATTGGAAAACGCCTTCAAAGGCATGGAGCGGAATCAAAATCCGTGGAATGTTTCGCAAGGCGAGCGCTTGAAGTGGGCGGAAGGACTCAACGTGCCGACGATTGAACAAAACGCCGAACCTGAAATTTTATGGTGGGTAGGATGCGCCCCAGCCACCGACCCGCGCGCGCAAAAAACGGCGCAGGCTTTTGCTAAAATTTTGAATACGGCTGGCGTGAATTATGCCGTGCTTGGAAAAAGCGAAGCCTGCACCGGCGATTCCGCTCGGCGCGCCGGACGCGAAGATATTTTCTTTGGGTTAGCTACGCAGAACGTGGAAATATTGAACGAAGTTGCGCCCAAACGGATCGTGACCTCCTGCCCGCATTGTTTGCATACGATCAAAAACGAATATTCGGCTTTCGGCGGAAATTATCAAGTGATTCATCATACGCAGTTGATCAATGAATTGGTCGGCGCGGGAAAAATCTCGATGAATTTGGAAGGCGATAATATGAAAATCACTTTCCACGATCCGTGTTATTTGGGGCGGCACAATAAAATTACGGGCGCGCCGCGCGAGGATTTAAAATCCGCTGGGCTGGAAGTGATTGAAATGCCGCGGCATGGCGAAAAATCATTTTGTTGCGGCGCAGGCGGCGCGCAGATGTGGAAGGAAGAAGAACCCGGCGCTACGCACGTCAATTCGGCGCGGTTTGCGGAGGCGAAAGCCACCGGCGCGGACATGGTGGCGGTGGGCTGTCCGTTTTGCTTAGCGATGATGACCGACGCTTCCAAAAGCGACGGCGGCAACATCCCAGTGAAAGATATTGCCGAGATCGTGGCAGAACGTTTGAAAGATTAAAGATTCTTGTTCAATCTTCAAATAGAAGGAATTAAAGAGGTGGTTTTTATGAATCTCCTGTCAAGAAGTATTTTAATATCGCTGACAACTGCATTGTGTATCACAGCATGTGCCGCCACACCGTCTACTCAAACAAACGCTCCTGTAATATCTATCACCCAGGATTCTCCAACTCTTCAGATAGCCCAATCAACAACGCCTGCATCCGCAACTCCCCAACCAACTTCAACCATGCCTCCTTCGTTCCCTCCTCTAGCCGGATATCTTGCTGAGGGAGCGCTGATGAACCTTGGGAGAGGCAAAATTTACGATATTGCGATTTCGTCAGATCATAGCCAGATTGCAATTGGGAGCGTTGGCGGCATATATATATTAGACGGAAACGACTACCACGAAGTTCGTTTTATAAAAAGCGAATCGCCACATTACGCCATTAATTCCCTTGAATTTACGCTAGATAACGCTTACTTAATAGCAGTGGCAACATTCAAATCTCAATTTGATCAATATGTCTATGTTTACAACACAAGCACGTATGAGCTTGTTAAACAAACCGTTTTTCCGCAGACCATAGATTCTGCGCCTGGAGTTCTTGCCGTATCTCCAACAGAGCCGCTAGTTGCGACAATCTGGCAGGCACAATACGTCAATATTTGGAATTATGAAACAGAAGAGTGGATTTATGCGTACAACTCGCCTGGCAAGGATAGTTTTGTACATGATATTAAATTTTCTCCTAATGGGAGTTTACTAATATCGAGCGACAAACATGTAACATTGATTGAGCCGAAAAGCGGAAAAAAATTAAACAATTTCACTGACATATTCAAAGACTATGTATGGAATCTAGCTGTCTCCAATGATGGGGTGATGGCTGCCGCCCTCGAACGAAATAGACTCGTGGTTTGGGATCTTGCCACAGGAAATGAAATAACAAGCGTGGAATCAATCCAGTTTACTAATCCGCCAATGTATTATCCCGACATCTTCTTTTCAACCGACAACAAAACCGTATACACAGCCGGCAATGAAGGTGTTTTTATTTGGGACGTGAAAACTGGAAAACAAATCAATTCTATTGCTATCTCCGCAGATAATCAGCTATTTGTTCCTGAACAAATAGCCTTAATTGACGATAATCGCTTAATAACTGCGACAACAGATCAGACACTTGCGGTGACGGATTTGAATACCGAAAGAGCAATTTACAGCTCTTATTATTTTTCCGGGTTTCAAAATTCGTTTAGTCTTTCAAACGCCGAACAAGAATTTGCAGTAATAAGAAGAGACGCTGATTTTGTGGCAATTTACGACTTACTAACAGGTCAAATAAAAAAGGTTATCACCGGTTTATCAAAACCATATTTCGTGCGTTACTCGCCACTAGGAAACTATTTATCAGTTTTCGACTCAAAGGGAGGGCACATTTATGAAGCTAAGACCTATAAGAATTTTTGCGAATCCGTAGGCTCAATTTATTCGCAAGATGAAGCCTTTTTTTCGTTTCAATTTGAAGGTAAGCTATTTATCAATTCTCTTCCAACCTGCAACACGATCCATACTTTCGACCTACCCGCTGGTAAAGCGCACATGTTCCTAATGGAAGATTTTAAATATTTAATCGAAGCAAACCTTGATGGAACAATCAATTTATTCAATGTAAAAAACGAAAAATTAGACAAAAGCTTGACTGGCTTCCCATCCGATTATCCATTAGTTAAGGCGTCTAGCGATAGCAAATATATTGCGCAATATGACGCTACAAAAACATGGATTTGGGAAATCGAAACAGGTAAAAAAATTAAAGAGCTATCAACAGGCTCGCCTGTTTTTGTTGGGCATCTAATTTACACGCCAAGCAGGTTACTAATTAACATCTGGGATTTAGATACAAACAAAGCTTTATCTCCTGTAAGGCTACCTCTTGATAAAGAAGCGGCTATATCACCAAATGGGAAGCTGGTAGTTTTGAGCGGGTATGATTATAAAAAAGGCATTTCAATCTACGTTATTGACACGGCAACAAGCCAGATATTATATCGTTACCATGGTCATACACAGGGAGATTTTCCAATTTTTGACATAAAATTTGTCTTTTCTGCCGATAGTAAAAAGTTAATTAGCGTTGGCGATGATGGCTCAACACTATTATGGGATGCATCGCATTAAATCACAAAAATAAACGCTAAATTTTAGAATTAAAGTAATCTTTACGTTAGACATTCGGGGTCTACGCAGAATCAGCTAGTCGACTCCCGCGCTCTCTCTCGCTTCTTTAACGCGAAGTCGCCAAGAAAAAAACTTAGCGACTTCGCGTCTTTGCGTAAAACTTCGGAGCTTGAATTAAGTTGACATAAATCCCAATATTATTAGAAACAGCCAACTCAAAGACTTCTTAAGGAGATTTCGACCTTCAGGTCATTCCCTCTGATTCAGCTTATATTCCAGCATACCTTGCGTTTTTGATAACTGAAAACCAGAATCTGCAATTTTATTCGGCTATATTCTCGTTACAATCAGGCGTTAAAAAATCGGAGTTGAATAAACAGCATGTCACAGCGCGTTGCCATTCACGGCATTTCATCTCAGAAGCTCGGCGCAGGGGCAATTAATCGGCGGGGATTCACGTTTCAGACGGCAGACTCGGTTCAAGGTCCGGCACAGTGGCGGGCATTTCATCCGCTTTCAGCTATTTGGCGCTTACATAAATAGAGGGAGAATCTATGCGTCATCTAGAGCAAGCTGAATTTATTAATTTACCTACCGAGGAAGTTGCGGAAATTGTGCGCGCCAGCGAAACAAAGGTGTGCGTTTTTCCGTTCAACGGCACGCGCCGCTGGTTCATGTTGGAACACGCGCATCACGCCCGCGAAAATTTTATCCAAACTTATATTGAAGAAACCGCCAAAGCATATATTCAAACTTATAAACTTTTGTTTGAGCATGGGATTGAAACAGCGCTTGCGCCGGTCTTTGGCAGTGAGATTTTACGGCGCGGCGCAGAATATATGCAACAAATTGGCGCAAGCATGGCGCTATTGGCGGAGCATCCGTGGTTTCGGGCTTTTTATCAGGAGTATGACGTCCGCGTGCAGTTTTATGGCGACTATCGTAAAGAATTGAAGGCTACGCCATACGCTTATATCATTGATCAATTTGACGAGGCGATCCAATTAACTGCCAAGCATCAGCGCCATCGTTTGTTGTATGGCGTTTTTGGGAGCGACGCGACTGAGCGCATCGCTGAAATTTCAGTCCAACATTATGCGGCTACCGGCAAAATCCCTACTCGTCGAGAAATCATCCAGGCGTATTACGGCGAGGCGCTTGAAAAAGCCGATCTGTTCATCGGCTTTGAAAAATTTTCCGCGTTTGATTATCCAATGCTCAATTGGGGAGAGGAGAGTTTATATTTTACGTTTGCGCCGTCTTTATATATGACCGAGCGGCAACTCCGCAGTATTTTATACGACCATATCTATTTACGCTCAATCAAAGAACCGGATTATTCCGCCATGCCCAAAGCGGAACTGGAAGCCATGCGTAAGTTTTATCTTGAGAATCAAGACCTTGCCTTGGGCGTTGGCGAAATCCGCAATGGGATTTGGTACGCAAAAAAATAATAAACATCGAGGCTCACTACATGGAAGCGTTACAAAATTTGTTAAAGATCATCGGACCCGGGCGCATGAACAGCAACGCCTACGATACGGCTTGGGTCTCGCGTTTAAATCATATTGATCGAGAGATCAGCGATCGCGCTTTTGAATGGCTGTGCAAGCATCAATTACCAGATGGGAGTTGGGGAACAAAGGAAGTTTTTTATTATCACGACCGCGTGATCTGCACATTAATGGCGATGATCGCGCTGACAGAGCGCGGCAGACGCGCCAGCGACAAAGTTCAGGTTGAAAAAGGGTTGCACGCCTTAGAGCGGATCACCAAAGGCGCCACCAAAGGCTTGGCTTCTGACCCAAACGGCGCAACCATCGGTTTTGAAATGATCGTCCCGACTTTGGTAGCAGAAGCTGAAAAACTGGGCATTATCAATATGCAATGGGATCAGATCTTAGGGCGGTTGGCAAAATTGCGCGCGATCAAAATGGAAAAACTCTCCGGCTATCGCATCAATAAATATTTCACTCCGGCATTTTCCGCTGAAATGGCTGGCATGGATGGGCAATCTATTTTGGATATTGATAATTTGCAAGAAGAGAATGGCTCGGTTGCGAACAGCCCTTCGGCAACTGCCTATTTTGCGGGCTGGCTGCGCCCGAGCGAACCGCAAGCGTTGAGCTATCTACATAAATGGATCGCGCCAAACGGCGGCTTGCCGAACGTCGCCCCGTTTGACGTGTTTGAGCCCGCCTGGATTTTATGGAATTTGAAATTAATTCCGCACCTTGAAACTGAGGTTTTGCAATTAGCAAACCCGCATCTGGATTGGTTGCAAGCGCAATGGGATTCCAAAAACGGGATTGCCCACACTTCTAAATATGCCCCCACCGATAGCGACGACACCGCCCTGACCTATGAAATCTTCTCGCTCTATGGTCGGCAAGCCAACATTGAAGCAGTATTGAACTATGAGGAAAAGAATTTTTTCCGCTGTTTCGCCTTGGAAGCCAATCCTTCGATCAGCGCCAATATTCACGTGCTAGGCGCATTACGCGAAGCAGGGTATGATCAAAATCACCCAAGCGTGCAAAAAGTCCTAAAGTTTCTCGAATCTGTGCAAAGCCCAAACGGCTCGTGGTTTGATAAATGGCACGCTTCTCCCTATTACGCAACTGCCCATGCAATTATTTTGGCACATATTTACAACAAAGCGTTCTGCGAAAGCGCAGTAGAATGGATTATCAAAAATCAAAATGCCGACGGCTCCTGGGGATTTTACGTCCCCACCGCCGAAGAGACTGCTTACGCGCTTCAAGCTTTATGCGTCTGGAAGCGGGCTGGTCACAAAGTGGAGAACAACCTGATCAAACTCGGGTTAGATTGGCTGACTACTCACACCGACCCGCCCTACACCCCGCTTTGGATCGGCAAGACCTTGTATTGTCCGGAATATGTTATTCAAGCCACGCTATTGAGCGCCATTGAACTAGCAAGGAGGACTATCGCATGAATCAAATTGTCAAGTTTTGGGAACGGATCAATGCCTTTGCAGGTAAAGATTCCGATACCGTCCGCAAAGGGCGTTTATTAAACGTAATGCTCACAGGGATTTTTTTCCTGGGGTTTGTCGTTCTACTCCTTGCCGCCGTCACCGGCATAGCAACGCCCAATTTATCTAGCGTGATCGGAACTTTAATTATAGTCAGCCTGGTTTTGGGATATATCAACCAGTTCTCTGTCCGGTCTGCTTCTATCCTTTTGCTGTTTTTTCTAACATTAATTCTGGTTTTTGCCGATGCCCCGGCAGAGTTGGCGGGCGGGCGATCTTCATTCGTCTTCTTCATTCCAATCGCCATTTCAAGTTTACTATTAGCCCCTGCCGCAAGTTTTCTCTTTGCCGTCATCGCAACGGTGATAATTATCTATCTATCGGCTAGCGCAAACATCCCGATCAGCCCAACCATCCCATCTGGATATTTCTTCCTAGCGCTGATCTCATGGTTGGCATCCCGCTCGTTAGAGCAAGCCCTAACCGACCTACGCGGCATCAACGCCAACCTCGATCGCCTGGTTGCCGACCGCACGCAAGCCCTTTCTGAATCATTAGAACGCGAGCATATCATTGCGGGGCGCAATCAAGCCATCCTCAACTCCATCGCCGATGGCGTGATCGTGTTCGGCGCTGACAATCAAGCCATCCTCGCTAACCCGGCGCTAGGGCGTTTGCTCGAAAGACCGCTCAACGATCTAATTGGCAATAAGCTAGAAACGCTCATGCACACGGAACAACTCTCGCCAGCCAGCCGTGAAACGATGGCGCAATTGATTCAAAGTTCGGAGCAAGCCTCCTCCGGCTTACGCATTGAATGGGGCAAGAAGACCATCTCAACCAGCATCGCGCCCGTCATGGACGGGATCAACAACAACATCGGCACGGTGGCGGTCTTCCGCGATATTACCCGCGAAGCCGAAGTTGAAAAACTAAAAGACTCTTTTGTCGCGATCATCTCTCACGAACTACGCACGCCGCTCAACGCCATCTTGGGTCACGCTGAAATGTTAAAGGAAGCGATCTATGGCGCAATGAACGATCAACAAGCTTCAGTTGCCGGAAGAATCATGGCGAACAGCGGCAGATTGCTCAATATGGTCAACGATCTATTAGACGAGGCGCAAATCAGCGCGGGCAAGCTTTCCATTCGACCGGAGCCTTTCAAGACCGCCGCCTTGATCGAAGGCTTGCATCAGACGCTGGATAAAGTTGCCGCCGATAAAGGCATAACCATCACAGAAGAACTCGCTTCAGATATGCCCGAAGAAATTATCGGCGACGCTCAGCGCTTGCAACAAATCGTGATCAACCTAGTCAACAACGCGATCAAATTCACGGAAAAGGGCGGAGTACACGTGCGGATCTTTCGTCCTCAGCCTGATCAATGGACAATCGAAGTGCGCGACACCGGCATTGGCATTCCCAAAGAAGAACTTGCCAATATCTTTGAAGCCTTTCGGCAAGTGGATGCCGTCACCACGCGCCAGCGCGGCGGGTTTGGATTAGGTTTATCCATCGTCAAGCAATTGGTCGAATTGATGCGCGGCGAAATCAAAGTTCAAAGTACAATTGGAAGCGGCAGTACCTTCTCAGTCACCCTGCCTTTGGAAACCCATTAATCAAGGAGTAAAAATATGGAAAACTTTGCCCTCGTAATTGAAGACGACCCCGATCTTTCCGGCATTTTTACCAAAGCCTTAGAAGCCGCCGGCTTCAAAGTTGAGACTTTGATGGACGGCGCGCTCGCTCAAAAGCGCCTTGAAGAAGTTATTCCGCGCGTCATTGTTTTAGATATGCACCTGCCGCATGTGGACGGCATTACCCTGCTCAAACAAATTCACAGCACCTCGAATTTCAAAGACACAAAAATCATTATGACCACCGCCGATAACGTCCAAGCCGAATTACACCGCAGTCAAGTGACGATCGCGATGGTCAAGCCGATCACCTTCTCGCAATTACGCGACATCAGCGCGCGTTTGAAAATCAATTAATCAGTTGAATTAAGCCAACTACAAAAAGCAGACACTCGTCTGTTTTTTGTTTTAATTCCCCTTGCGTTCATTAGAGCGCGTAAAAAGTTCAGCCTCAACCTGTACGGTATAATTCGATTAACCCACCTCAGGAGAGATACATGCCCAAACAGAAAGGTTCTGTTGCGCTTCCCCTTGAGAAAGAAGAAGTTCTGAAAGATTATCGGCTGGCTTATCAAAGCCGACAAGCTTCGCTCATCGGTCGTCGTGAAGTTTTAAGCGGTAAAGCAAAATTTGGCATTTTTGGCGACGGTAAGGAAATTATCCAACTCGCCATCGCGCGCGCCTTTCAAAAAGGCGATTGGCGCTCAGGTTATTATCGCGATCAAACTTGGATGTTCATGCTCGAAACCATTAACATTCAAGAATTTTTCGCCCAACTCTACGCTCATGGGGATGTCACCTACGACCCAGCCAGCGCAGGCAGACAGATGAACGCACATTTTGCCACGCGGCTTTTATACCCCAATGGCGCTTGGCGTCCGCAAACTCAAATGTATAACACCATCGCCGACGTTTCCCCCACCGCCGGACAAATGGCGCACAGCGTTGGGCTGGCATACGCTTCGGTGTTATATCGCAACCTCCCAGAATTACACGAACTAAAAGATTTTTCAAATCACGGCAACGAAGTTACTTTTGTAACGATTGGCAACGCATCTTCCGCCGAAGGTCCCTTTTGGGAATCGGTCAACGCAATTGGCGTACTCAAAGCGCCCGCCGTGATTTCCATTTATGACGACGGTTATGGAATTTCCGTTCCGAACGATTATCAACTGACCAAAGGCAACATTGGCAAATTGCTCAAAGGCTTTGAGCGTGAAAATGATTCGGGGTTCAATCTTTACAGCGTGCCCGCTTGGGATTACCCCGCATTAATTGAAACCTATCAAAACGCAACGCGCGCCGCGCGCGAAGATCACATCCCAGCCTTGGTGCATGTAACTGACGTGACGCAACCGCAAGGCCATAGCACGAGCGGCTCGCATGAAAGATATAAATCCGCCGAGCGCTTGAAGTGGGAAGAAGAATTTGACGGAATCAAAAGAATGCGCGCTTGGATCGTCAAAGAGCGCTTCGCAACTTCGGGCGAGCTTGATTCTGCTGAAAAGGAAGATTATCAAGCTGTAGAAGGGCTCCGCAAAGCGGCGTGGGACGCTTACCTCTCCCCAATTACCGAAGAGCGCAATCAAGTGATGGACATCCTCGATGAAATTGCGCCAGCCTCCAAACATGCGTCCGAGTTGAAAATGTTGAAGGAACGGCTCGCCAGCCTCCCGTCGTATACGCGGCGCGATATCCACAGTGCGGCACATGAAGCCTTGCGCATCCTAGCTGACGAAGCAAACCCAACCAAACAAGTTTTATCCGCATGGAAATTTGATTACGACAAAATCAACGCGGAAAGATACGGCTCACATTTATATTCAAATGCCGCTTTGAAAGTGGCTGAAGTCAAACCGACTTATTCTGAAAATTCTCCAACCATGTTTGGCTTTGAAGTGGTCAACGCCGCGTTTGATTTAGCCTTAGCGCGCGAACCGCGCCTGATTGCGTTTGGCGAAGATGTGGGCAAACTTGGCGATGTGAATCAAGGCTTCAAAGGGATGCAGGAAAAATATGGCGAGTTGCGCGTGACCGACACCGGCATTCGTGAAGCGACAATTTTAGGTCAAGCGATTGGCATGGCAGTACGCGGACTACGCCCGATCGCTGAGATTCAATATCTCGATTACATTTTATACGCGCTTCAAACCATGAGCGATGATTTAGCGACATTATATTGGCGCACGGCTGGCGGACAAAAAGCGCCGGTGATCGTGCGCACGCGCGGTCATCGCTTGGAAGGGATTTGGCACGCCGGCTCGCCGATGGCGGGCATCATCCACTTAGTGCGCGGAATGCACGTTTTAGTCCCGCGCGATATGACTCGCGCCGCCGGTTTTTATAATACATTATTACAAGCCGACGAACCCGCTATTGTTGTGGAAGTGTTGAACGGTTATCGCGTGAAAGAACGCCTGCCCGAAAATATCGGCGAGATGACTGTTCCGTTAGGAGCGCCTGAAACGCTCCGCGCCGGTAAAGATGTGACTGTTGTCACCTATGGCGCATGTTGCCGAATCGTTTTAGACGCCGCGCAAAAATTATCCAAGTTTGGGATTGAGATCGAAGTGATTGACGCGCAATCGCTTTTGCCGTTTGATATTCACGGAAAAATTGTCGAGGCGCTTAAGCAAACCAACCGCATCCTATTTGTAGATGAAGACATGCCCGGCGGAACAACCGCTTACATGCTACAAGAAGTCATCGAGAAACAAGGCGGCTATTTCCATTTAGATTCGCCCGCCAAAACGCTCTCAGCCAAAGCCCACCGCCCCGCTTACGGAAGCGACGGCGATTACTGGTCTAAGCCCAATGCCGAATCCGTCTTCGACGCTGTGTACGAGATGATGAA
>JADLCG010000077.1 GCA_020847355.1 Anaerolineales bacterium
AATTGATCGTCGGCAAAAGCTTGCTTGACTTGCGTCTCCATGAAAAAATAAGCGATGGAGAGCGGGATGAGCGTCAGCAGAGCCATCCAAAAAAGCAAGCGCCAAATGAGGGTATTGGCTAGGCGGCTCATAGTTCGCCTCGGAAATTGCGGGAATTGAATGAAAGTCTCATCTTAATTTCAATGCGCTCGTATGTTTGCGGGTTGGCTTTGGCTCGGCTTGCGGTAACCCAACGCTGATTTCGGCTTCCTTTAGATCGAACACTCTTCTAAGCTCGGTGGTTGCAGTGCGGATTACGGCTTCAACATCCAGCGTTTCGCGCACACGGGATGAGATATTAGCGATCAATTGATCGCGTTGCGCGTTCTGTTGCGCCTCTTCTACCAGCCGACTGTTTTCCAGCGCGAGCGAGATTTGTTCGGCGATTTTTTCGACCAAATTGCGTTCTTTGTCCGACCAGTTGGTTGTGTAGCCTTTGCGGCGTAAATGAATATTGCCGATCTTTTGACCTTGTAAAATAAGTGGGATTTGTAAAAGCCCGATTGGCGATTCGTCTTTTTTGCTTTGCCCAAAGACTGGTCTAACGCCAGCCGGAGTATATTGATAAGCGGGGGAGCGGCGGCTGGTGATTTTTGCCCAAGCTTCTTGCGCCTGATCGGAATTGTAAAAGCGCAACTGTTCCACCAGCGTTTGCGTTTCGCCGATCAAACGCACGTTATCAATTGAAATTGCCAGCAAGTCGGCGACGGTTTCAAAGATGTCAATATCTTCTTCGTTGGTTGATTCTAATTTATTGGATTGCAAATCAAGCGCGCCGATGATCTCGCCGCGCACAATCAGCGGAATGACGACCCGGGAACGCGTCGTGGGGAAATTAACGTCTGGGATGAAGCGCGCTTTATCTAGATCGGTGGTAGCGTAGGGTCTTCTAGTCTCAAGAACGATATTAATCGGGTTGCGCACGCCCGCGCCGATTCTGTGTCCTGCGCCGATTAAGTCCGCTCCAATTTGAGAGGAGGCGGCTTGCAAAAAGGCGACTTGCTTTTGAGCGTTTAACAGATAAACGCCAGCGTGATAATAATTAAATTCTTCCGTAACTGCGTCCACGGCGAGTTTGAGCAGATCCGGCACGTTTTGGATTTCTGCTAGCGTGCGGGCGATGTTGGTTGAGGATTGCAATTGGACGGAGCGATTTTTTAGCGCGTTGGTCCGGTCGCGGACTGTATCTTCAAGTTGCGCTCTTTCTGCGCTCAATGCCTGATATGAACTTTGAGCTTGTTGCGCCGCTCTAGCGAATTCTCGCTTTAGAGAATTGGCGGCAATCACAACGATAATGCCGCAGACTGTGAAATCTAAAATAAAGAGCGCCCAACGCGCCAGGCTACTTCGCGGAGTGTGCGGGTCTGTGGGGCTAAGGACGCCCAAACTGAACAAACTGGCTAACCCAATCAGGATAACGATGTTGAAGATCAACGCTGAAATATTGAAATTATTGTCAAATAGCAGGGAGCTAAGCGCAATGAAACATAAGAAGAATACGGTTGCGTCTACCCAAACGCCAAATAGAAGCACGCCATTGAGACCTAACATGAAACAGAGGAACAGCAGGGCGTAGGCGCGCAAGTTGTAAGAAACCGGCAGGAAGGTTATGGCAAAGAGCGCAATCAGTAAGATGGAAACGAAGATTCGACTGCTAACCGGCGTGATCGAGAACGCGATCGCAAACATACCTACGCCTAAAACGCTGGCAGTGCGTAAGACTGGCACGATAAAACGCTCGCGCCAAGCGTTGGGATTATATTCTCCAGCCGTTGAGGTTGAATCGAGAGGGTTATTTTGATTCATGTTTGGCGCTCGTTGTCACTTCAATTTCCACTTCGGCGGCTTCCAATGCCCGCCCTAGTTCGCGGACAGCGGTTTGCAAGATGCTATCGGTATTGCCGGACGACCAAATCTTGGCGATGATTTCGTTGGCGATTCTTTCTTGCGAAGCGATGCTCTGACTCTCTTCCACTAAACGCGCGTTTTCCAGCGCTAAGGCGGCTTGCGCGGCGATGGATTCGATCAAGTTGCGTTGATCTGGCGTCCACTCTTCTGTGGTCGTCATGGAAATTTGACCGATGATTTGATCGCGTAACGCGAGCGGCACCTGAACTTCTTTTTCGTGAGTATCCTCGTCGCCAACTTCGTACTCAAGAGGCTTCTCCTCAATTAGGCTCTTCCATGAAGATTGGAGATATTGCCTTTGCGCAGAACGCAACTCAAATAGAGTTTGTTGAGATTCGCGGAAGAGGCGCGAGTTCTCCAGCGCAATCGCTACCTGATTCGCCATATTTTGATAGGTATCTAGATCGTCTGTGGTGTAAGCGGTTTCTTTGGTCGAGTGCAATTCCAGAGCGCCAAAGGCTCTATCGTTAGAGATTAGCGGCGCGACAAGTTGGGAGCGCGTGTATGGAAGTAGAGGATTCTCAAAATGTTTGGCGTCTTCGCCTTCGTTGTGGGCGAGGTACGCTTGCTTGCTTTGAATGGCGGCGGCGACTAAACTCTTGCCTTTGAGATCAATCCGCTGTTTGTTTTCTTTGAGCAATTTGCCGGCATCGCCGGAGCCTTCGCGCAATTCAGCCCACATGCCCGAAGGGTCAATTAGGTAGATTGCGGTGTAGTAGCTTTCCATTTCATCGCCGATCATAAATACTGCGCGCGTGAGCAATTCGTCTGGGTCGAGAATTGACGAAACGGTTTGACCAATGTCATTCACTTTTTTGAGTTGGCGCGTTCTATTTTTGACGCGGCCCTCAAGCGAATCTTTTTCTCTTTTCAATTCGGTTACCGTTGAATTGATTTGGACTTTGGCTTCGCGCGTTTCGCTTTCGAGCCTTTGAATGCTAAAAATAAGGATCGCTGAAAATAAAGTCAAGATAGCCGTTGAACTGATCCAGTCGGCGAATACGGCGGGAGCCGCGGCTGGGTTGGCGGT
>JADLCG010000078.1 GCA_020847355.1 Anaerolineales bacterium
GAGCTAGCCGCCGGACGTTTGATCGGCAACGTCTTCGGTACAAGCAACCTAGTTTGGGCGAGCATTATCGGGCTGATTCTCATCTACCTCACGCTTGGATATTTCCTCGGCGGCAAATGGGCAGATCAAAACCCAACGCTCGAAGCCATGTATCGCATTTTGGCTTGGGGCGCATTCACGCTCGGACTTGTGCCATATATCGCCGGTCCCGTTTTGCGGTCGGCGGCAAATGCGTTTGAAGCCCTGAGCGTGGGAATCATGGCTGGCTCGTTCATCGCCGTGCTGATCTTATTCAGCGTGCCAATTACCCTGCTGGGGACTATCTCGCCTTACGCCATTCGTTTATTAGTGGACGACACGTCAAAAGCCGGGCAAACTTCGGGACAAATTTATGCCATCTCCACGCTCGGCTCATTCATCGGGACGTTCGTGCCAACCTTAGTCACCATCCCAACCATCGGCACTACGAAAACATTTCTGTTGTTTAGTTTGGTTTTACTCGCCGTGGCTCTGCTTGGGCTTTTAAAATACGCTAATCAAAAAGCGGCGCTGAAGTTAATCTGGATGCCGCTTCTGCTAATTATCATCGCCGTTTTATTCTCCAATCAAAAGTTGAAGAATAACGCCGGACAAGTGTACGAAACTGAATCCGCTTACAACTACATTCAAGTGCAAGATCAAAACGGTTTTACTTTATTACGCCTCAACGAAGGTCAAGGGATTCACTCTATCTATCATCCGGACATCTTATATTACAACGGACCTTGGGAGGAATTTTCAGCAGGTCCTTTTTTTTACGCCAATCGCAAACTGACCGATATTAAACACATGGCGATTGTCGGTCTCGCCGCCGGAACTGCCGCGCGTCAAGCCAGCCTGATTTTCCCCAACGTGCAAATTGACGGCTTTGAACTCGACCCAAAAATTGTCGAGGTTGGCAAAAAATACTTTCACATGGATCTGCCCAACCTAACCGTTCACATCGGAGACGGGCGCTTGAATCTGGATAGATCGCAAACCAAATATGACATCATCGCCGTAGACGCTTATCGCCCGCCGTACATTCCGCCGCACATGACCACGCAGGAATTTTTCAGAATCGTCGCCGCCCACCTAACTGACGACGGAGTCCTGACCATCAACGTTGGCTCAGTCCCAGGCGACCGCCGCCTCATTGACGGACTCGCCACCACGCTCGCGACAATTTTCCCGTCCATTCACGTGATGGATATTCCCAACACGCTCAACACAATGATCTTCGCTACCCTGCAACCCACAACCAAAGAGAATTTCGCGGCAAATCTCGCCTCGTATTCACAAGACCCAGCGACTCCCCCTTTATTATTAACTACGATGTCCTCCACTTATACCAACCTCAAAGACGGATATACAACGACCACAGTCTTCACGGACGATCTCGCTCCCATTGAATGGATCGTCAACGATATGACCGTTAATTTCGTGCTTCAGGGCGGCTTTCAAATTCTGCGCTAGGTTTATGAAGCCTTCTACGCTCGCCGCTTATTTAGTCTCTCTGCTCACGCCGCTGGCATTGATCGGGCTGGCGCTACGCATTTTATTGACTCCGCTTTTCTATACGCTTGAATACAACCTGCCGTACTTCCCGACAGATGAATACGGCTTCACCACAGCGAATCGCCTGCATTGGGCTCCTTATGCAGTTGATTATCTGGTCAACACTGCGGATATATCTTATTTAGGCTCTTTGAAATTTGAGGACGGCTCGGCGCTTTATAACGAACGCGAACTCAGCCACATGCAGGACGTAAAAAACGTAGTTCGCGGCGCGCTCCGCGTTTGGTATTGGACAATTGGAATCCTAATCATCCTCCTGCTTTCTTCATATCGCCAAAATTGGCATACGGAATATCTCCAAGGGTTACAACGCGGCGGCGCGTGGATGGTTGGGCTGGCTCTGGTTTTAGCTTTCATTGGCGGCGCGGGCGTTCTCTTCAACCCCGATATTTTCTGGGAGTTTTTCGCCGGTTTTCACGCCCTCTTCTTCACCGGCGATTCTTGGTTATTTTATTATTCAGATACGCTGATTCGCCTCTTCCCTATGCGCTTTTGGCAGGATGCGGTTATTGCTTTGGCGGTCATCGCGCTAAGCGGCGGATTTGGGCTGGCTTTTGGACTGCGAAAATACATTCCCTAAACCGCTAAATTTTCTATCATTATACAGCTACTCATTCTTCCCCTTCAAGCGTGTATAATTCAATTCATAAGAGGAAAACAACCATGACCTTATCTTTAGAAAACAAAATAGCCTTAATTACCGGCGGCTCACGCGGCATTGGCAGAGCCATCGCCTTGGAATTTGCCGCGCGCGGCGCGGCGGTTGTCGTCAACTACAACAAATCGCCGGAATCTGCCGAAGAAGTCGTTCAAAAAATTCACACTGCGGGCGGGAAAGCCGCCGCCTTTCAAGCGGATGTTTCTGATTTCAAACAGGCTGAAGCGCTCGTCAAATTTACAGTAGATACCTTCGGCGACTTAAGCATCCTCGTCAACAACGCCGGCATTACGCGGGATCAATTAATTATGATGATGCCCGAAGCGGATTGGGACGCAGTTATCAACACCAACTTGAAAAGCGCTTTCAATTGCTCCAAAGCCGCCGTCAAACACATGATGCGTAAACGCATCGGCAGAATTATCAACATGGCTTCCGTCGCGGGGCAAATGGGCAACGCCGGACAAACCAATTACTCCGCTTCCAAAGGCGGGCAAATCGCCTTCACCAAAGCCTTGGCGCGCGAAGTAGCCGCCAGAAACATCACCGTCAATGCCATTGCGCCCGGCTTCGTAGATACAGAAATCCTAGACGCGATGACTCCCGAAACTTTGGAAGCCGCGCTCAAAATGGTCCCGCTTGCCCGCAAAGGCAAGCCGGAAGAAATTGCCTTCGCCGCCGCTTTTCTCGCTTCAGATGAAGCCGCCTATATCACCGGTCAAGTTTTAGGCGTAGATGGCGGCATGGCGATGATGTAACCCGCACCGCGCGTAATCACAGGAGAAATTTCTATGACCGAAACCATTCAAGGTAAAACCACAGTCGCGCCGGAAGTGCTCACCACGATCGCCAGTCTTTCGGCTTTGCGCGTCGCGGGAGTGAGCCGCCTCGCCCCCGTCCCGGGCGGAGTGAATCGTCTTTTCAAAAAAGGCGCGAGCGAAGGCGTGCGGATTGAGACTGAAGATAATGTCGCCTTCATTGACTTGCATCTCATCCTCAAACAAGACGTCAACATCCGCGAAGTCAGCCGCAACGTACAAAGAGACGTCGCCCGCGCCATCCAAGAAATGGTCGGCATGGAAGTTGACCGCGTCATCATCCACATCGAAGATATAGATTACGGAGAGTCTGAGGCTTGAAAGCATGAAACCCCGAACGAAAGCGCGCGCTCTTGCTTTACAAGCGCTATATGAAATTGATTTATCCAACCATTTGCCGGGCGAAGTTTACAAAACCAGACTGCAAGAAATCAGCTTGCCGGACGATCTCGCAGAATTCTCCAGACAAATCATCTTCGGCATCTTACCGCTCACCGGCGAACTAGATCAACTCATTGCCAAATATGCGCCCGAATGGCCCCTCGATCAAATCGCCGCAATTGACCGCAACATTCTACGCCTCGCGCTCTGGGAATTTGCCGTCTATCGTCACACGCCGATCAAAGTCGTCATCAACGAAGCGGTGGAACTCGCCAAGCATTTCGGCTCCGATACTTCTGCGCGCTTTATCAACGGCGTGCTTGGCTCATTAGCCGATCACGAGCATGAACTCCAAGAAATCTTAAGCGCAAAAGCGGCGGAACTTGCCGCAAAAACGGATTCGTAATATGGAATTTCTCGGCGTAGGACCTTCTGAATTAATCTTTATCGTCATCATCGCGCTGATCATCCTCGGACCTAAAGACATGCAAAAAGCCGGAAAAACGATCGGGCAATGGATGCGCAAAATCGTCACCTCAGACGGCTGGAAGATTTTTCAACAAACCTCGCGCGAACTGCGGACTTTGCCGAATCGCTTAATCCGCGAAGCGAATGACGAATTGAATCAACTCAACAAAGAAATTACTTCCGCCACAGACTCCGCTCCAGCCCGCCCCAACGACCCAAGCCTGCCGCCACGCTCACAGCCTTTCGCTTCGCCGCCTTCGGCATTTCCGCCCAACAAGATCGCCCCGCCCAAAACTGAATCAAAAACAAACGGCGATCAGGAGCCAAATGCGTAATTTCTTTCAGCGGCTTTGGCGGGCGATCACATTTCCATTTCGGCTCATCTTCAACATCTTCGCCTCGCCATTTCGGGGCGTTGCCCGTTTTACGCATTTCCTCAATTCTGAGCCGGAAGAACGCCCGATTGGCGAAGTATTCGTAGACCTTGCCACCAATTCCTCCGCGCGACAAATGCTCTGGGAGCAAGTGGAAATTTTGCGCGCGCATATCCTTCGCGCGCTGATTGCGCTCTCGCTGGCGGTGATTGGCGCATTCTGGTTAGCTGAACCTTTGATGGAATATATGGCGAAGCCAGTCGGCGGACTCACCGCCTTACAAGCGATTGGACCCACCGAAAGCATCGGCGTATTTATGAAAGTCGCCCTGCTATCCGGAATTGCAATTGCCATGCCTTATATCGTCTTTGAAATTTGGCTGTTCGCCGCGCCCGGGCTACACGCGCACGAAAAGAAAATCGGGTTATTTGGCATTCCACTGGCGGCGCTCTTTTTTGTGCTGGGCATGGTTTTCACTTTCTATGTTTTGCTTCCGCCGGCGATCGCCTTCTTGAAAAATTTTACAAGCATCACACAGACTTGGACCGCTAAAGAATATTTCGCGCTAGTCACGAACCTCATGCTCTGGATCGGCTTGTTCTTTGAATTTCCGTTGGTCATTTATATACTCACGGCAATCGGCATTGTTCAACCGCAGTTCCTCGCCGAACAATGGCGCATCGCGATTGTGATCATTGCCATCATCGCGGCGGCGGTTACGCCGACTGTGGATCCGGTCAATCAGGGTTTGGTGATGTTGCCGATGATTTTGTTATACTTCATCAGCATTGGATTGAGTTATCTGGCTCACGCCGGGCGCGGAAAGCCCAAAGCCAAAGCAGAAGCCGCTGAAACAGAAACAGGTTAGAGCGCGTCAGCGGCGCTGGTCATTTTTTCAGGAGAGAGAAGCATGAAAGCGCAATCGTCACGGTTACGCCAAATCACAGTGATGGCGTTATGTCTCGCCACCTTACTGCAAGGTTGTACCTTATCCTTATTTCAATTTAACGCGCCGACTTTGCCCAGCGCGACCACCAACACGCCCGACCCAGCTATTCCCACCGTCACGCCGCACCCTATGGCGCAGACTAATTTCATTACTACGCTCCCCGAGCCTTTGCAACCCGGCGAAACGCTGACGATTGCCGTGCTGGACGAAGTTACGGGACTGCCCGTCAACCCAACCACTTACCCAATGGCGGCGCGCGACCCGCTCACTTATACAGCCACCCTACCGCTCCCATATAACACCGTCGTGAAGTATCGCTATATCAAACGCACGAGCGCCGGGCAGGTTGTGGAAGATACCACCAAAGGGACTTCCATCCGCTATCGCTTGTATTATGCAATTGGACCTGCAGACGTAACTGACATCGTCGCCGACTGGGGAGATAAATCGTACGCGCGTCCAACCGGCTCGATTCAAGGGCGGGTTTTCAATACGGATACAGGCTCGCCTTTGCCGAACGTGATGGTTTCTGCCGGAGGCATTCAATATCTCACCGATTCAACCGGTCATTTTGAATTGAGCGGCGTGCCGGTTGGCACGCATAATCTGGTCGCGTATAGTTTAGACGGCATGTACCACACCTTCCAGCAAGGCGCGGCAGTGGTGGACGGACAAGTGACTCAAGCGGATATGCGCCTCGCGCCGGCGCGTTTGGTCAATATAACCTTCATCGTTTCAACGCCCGCAGAGACCGTCCCCGGCGCGCCGGTGAGAATTGCCGGGAATATCCTTCAGCTTGGCAACACTTTCGCAGATTTGGAAGGGTCGCTCAGCGTCGCTCCCGAACGAATGCCCACACTGAATCTCCAAGCTGACGGCAAATACGCCGTCTCGATCAGTTTGCCGGTTGGGGCGCACATCCAATATAAATATACGCTCGGCGATGGCTTCTGGAACGCCGAGCATAAGAAAAGCGGCGAATGGGTCTTACGCGATTTCATTGTGCCGGAACAAGATTCTACCTTTCAAGATTCAGTCGAAACTTGGCTGGCGGGAAATTCTTCGCCCATCCTTTTTGAAGTGAACGTCCCTTCCACCACGCCCTCAGGCGATATTATCTACATTCAATTCAACCCGTATGGTTGGACGGAAGCAATCCCCATGTGGCCCCTCGGCAACAACCGTTGGGCGTATCAGCTTTACGGTCCAATCAACACGCTCGGCTCATTCGGCTATCGCTATTGCCGCAACGGTCAATGCGGTAGCGCGGACGACGCGCAAACTTCCGCCGCCAACACGAGCGGTCGTCAGGCGGTCACCAGCATCACCGCGCAAGATATTCAAGATACCGTCAACGCTTGGAAGTGGTTTGAAAACCCCGAACCGGGGACGTTAGTCGGCGCGGCGATTGTGGCGCGCGCCAATGGCTTCATGGCAGGCGTGGAGTTTCAACCGACCTTCCGCCCCAATTGGTCATATTTCATTCCACAAGCGCTGATCAACGCGCAGGCAATCGGCTCCAATCAAATTGTTTTCTCGCCCACTTGGACGTATTCAAGCGTCAACCCGCTAACCTTCGCCACCGCTCCCGGTCAGGACCCGCTGTGGATCGATTCTGCGATTATGCTTTCGCAAGCTAAAACTTTGGGATTGAATACCGCCATCTTCCCGCAGGCAAATTTCGCCAACGGCTCTTCTGCGACGTTTTGGCAGTCCGCTCCGCGAGACGCGCAGTGGTGGCAGACATGGTTCGCCCGCTATCGCGCCTTCGCCATCCATTACGCCGACCTCGCCACACAATCCGGCGCAGGGACTTTGATCCTCGGCGGCGATTCAATTATGCCCGCCCTGCCCGGCGGCAAATTGGCGGACGGCTCTTCTTCCAACACCCCAGCGGATGCGGAAGCGCAATGGAAATCCATCATCGCTGAAGTACGCACGCATTTCGGCGGCAAAGTATATTGGGCATTGCCCTTTGTTGAATCCGGGTTGGATACTCCATTTACCTTTTTACAAGATGTAGATGGAATTTACCTGCTTTGGTCTGCAAAACTTGCCACGAGTCAAACCGCCACCAAAACAGATTACGCCAACGAAGCTGGGCGCTTGCTGGATAATGAAGTTGCGCCGCTGGCAACCGTGCTAAACAAACCAATCATCCTCGCCGTTTCTTATCCCTCTGCGGCTGGAGCGGCGAGCGGCTGTATTCCAGATGCCGGCAGTTGCTTGGATTGGTCTCTGCTCAGCCGCCCCAACCCAGATTACGCCTCTGTCAGCCTCAGTTTGCAAACGCAATCTGACTTATACGAAGCGTTATTAATTGCAATTAACAGCCGCGCATGGATTTCCGGATTCGTCAGCCGCGGATATTATCCGCCCGCCGCGCTTCAAGATAAATCCACGTCCGTTCACAACAAACCGGCGGCAGATATTCTTTGGTATTGGTATCCCAGAATGTTGGGCAAAATCCAATAACATTCTTCGATCAATTAAGTTCCAGCAGGAAAAGGCTTTATCTAAAATTAACTCAAGTTGCTACCTTTGCAATGATTTTTATTAAAGCGTAGTTGCTAAGAGCTTTTTAGCCGCGAATTATGCGGATTTTCGCTAATCGCTTCAAAAAAATCTGCGTGAATTAGTGAAATTTGCGGCAAAAGATTTGCGGTAACAACTTAGGTTAAAATTATTATTTCTACGGATAAAGCCCAATATTTATTTTTTACTTCGGAGGAAGTATGCAAAAAGCAGGCAAGATTCTCGGTCGGGTTTCAATCGGCATTCTCATTCTTGCAATTATCGCAGGAGCCGGAGGGTTGTACTATTTCAAATCCTATTTACCTAAAGTCGTCGCGCCAAAATCCTTTCCGCAAATTGACGGGGAGATTCAAGTAGACGGATTAGACGGTCCTGTGGACGTTATTCGGGATCAGATGGGCATTCCGCACATCTACGCCACCACCGCGCACGATTTATTCTTCGCGCAGGGCTATGTTCACGCGCAGGAACGTTTCTGGCAAATGGATTTCTGGCGGCACATTGGCTCGGGGCGCATCTCGGAAATGTTCTCCGGCGAAGTAGAGACAGACGCATTCCTCCGCACGCTTGGGTGGAAGCAAACTGCCGAAGCGGAATGGGAGCAACTCGGAGCGGAGTCGCGGGCGATTTTACAATCCTATAGCGATGGCGTGAATGCCTATCTCAAAGATCATCAAGGCGCCGATCTCAGTTTGGAATATGCGCTCTTAGGCTTGCCAATTTTGAGCCCGAATTATAAAGTTGAAGAATGGACGCCGATCAACTCCTTGACTTGGGGTAAAGCGATGGCTTGGGATTTGCGCGGCAATATGGACGAAGAAATTCAGCGGGCTGTTTTGCTCAAAACATTAACGCCGGAACAAGTTGCCCAACTCTTCCCGTCTTATCCTGAAGATCATCCGGTGATCGTCAACAACATCGGCGAAGGTCCAGCGCCTGCCGCAGTCCCGGCTTCCATTCCAGAACCCGCATCGTTCGCGGCGCTCCAAGCAGTGGAGCAAAATATCGCTTTATTAAACCCAATGCTCGGTAAATTGGGCGATGGCATCGGCTCAAACTCTTGGGTGGTTTCCGGCAAACTCTCTGCCACCGGCGCGCCGCTCCTCGCCAACGATCCGCATCTCGGGATTCAAATGCCTTCCATTTGGTTTCAAGTCGGCTTGCATTGCGTCAAACGTAGCGCGAAATGTCCGTTTGCAGTCGCTGGTTTTTCCTTCGCTGGCGTGCCGGGCGTGGTGATTGGTCACAACGATAGAATCGCCTGGGGCTTCACCAATGTCGGTCCAGACGTGATGGATTTATATATCGAAAAAGTGAATCCAGATAATCCCAACCAATATGAAGTTAACGGGACTTGGGTGGATTTCAAAACCCGCGAAGAAGTAATCAAAACCGCCAGCGGAGATAGCGTCACCATCACCGTGCGAAGCACGCGGCACGGACCGGTCATTTCAGATACTTATGGCCCGCTCAAAGATCAAGGCGACGCGAAGGATGAAGATTTCGTGCCGTTCAAAGATCGCACCGGCGTGGAAGTTCCGGAAAATTACGTCATCGCTCTGGCATGGACGGCGCTAACGCCCTCCACGCCGTTTGAAGCGATCTGGGGCTTGGATAAAGCCCAAAACTGGGAAGATTTCCGCAAAGCCGCCAGCAACTTCCATGTGCCGGCTCAAAACTTAATCTATGCCGATATCGAAGGCAATATCGGCTATCAAATGCCGGGCGACGTACCCATCCGCTCCAAAGGCGACGGCACCGTCCCCGTCCCCGGTTGGACGGATGAATACGAATGGACGGGCATGATCCCGTTTGAAGAACTGCCTTACACGCTCAACCCAGCCGAAGGCTACATCGCAACCGCCAACAATCAAGTCCCCCCGCGCGATTATCCGCACTTCATCACCTACGATTGGGATTACGGTTTCCGCGCCGATCGCATTGTCAATATGATTCAATCCGCGCCCAACCGCATTGATATGGATTACATCAAAACCATGCACGGCGATTCATACGATGCGAACGCCGCAGTCTTTGCCCCGCTTCTGCTGGATTTAAAACTCGCCGCCAACCTCACCCCCGCGCAGGATATGCTAAAGAATTGGGATTACCAAGACCGAGCCGATTCAACCTCCGCCGCAGTCTTCAACGCTTTCTGGCGCAGTTTCCTCAAGAACACTTTCAACGACGATATGCCCGAAGAAAGATATTATCCAGACGGCGGCTCACGCTGGAACGAAGTCATGCGGAATATGGTCAAAGACCCGAAAGACCCCTTCTGGGACGATAAAACCACGCCAGACGTAATCGAGACGATGGATTTCATTATGAAGAAATCCTTCGCCGACGGCGTTGCCGAATTAAAAGATACTTTCGGTAATGACCTCAAAAAATGGAACTGGGGCGATATGCACGCTTCCACCTTCCGCAACGGCACTTTGGGCGAATCCGGCATCTCGTTGATTGAGGATTTGTTCAATCGGGGTCCCTACCCAACCAGCGGCGGCGAAGCGCTTGTCAACGCAACCGGCTGGTCTGTGGTGGACGGCTACGAGACGAATTGGCTACCTTCCATGCGGCAAATCATTGACCTGCAAAACTTGAACAACTCCGTCACGGTTCACACCACCGGCGAATCTGGTCATGCTTATCATAAACATTATGATGATATGGCTCCGCTCTGGGCGAATATTGAATATTATCCAATGTGGTGGAATCTGGATTCAGTCCTTGCAGATGCAGAAGGACATCTCATCCTGAAACCTTAATCCGCTAAACAAAGAGCGGCAAGCGCTTAATGCGCTTGCCGCTCTTTTAATTTAAACGCGATCCATCCGCCAACGAAAACGCCAAGATAGCTCAGCGTCAAATCAATTAAATCAAACGTGCGAGAACTGAAATACCTCTGCGAAAATTCTTCAACGCCAATGCCCAAAGCGAGGATCAAGCCAATTGAAAGCGCAACCCGCTTCGCGTTAGGATGAAGCGGCGCAGGAATAAAAACATAAGTCAGCAAAAAATTTAACGTTCCAAAAAGAAGAAAATGACCGAACTTATCCCCATTTGGAAAATCATATAACGCTTGAATGAACGGCGGTACTGCGCCGCGATCCGCGCTGACGATAACCGCCAGAACGAAAGTCAAAAAAAGAAGCGCGAAATATTTCATGGCTTGCTCGACAAAAAACTTAATCAAAAAGGTCGCGCCAGTGGCGCGACCTGATTAACCGCTAACTCGCTTTGCGCGCCTTCCACCATTCTACAATCATCGGCACGACGGAAATGCCAATGATGGCGATGATCACCAATTCAAAATTATGCTTCACGAACGGAATGTTGCCAAAGAAATAGCCCAGCAACGTAAACACGGCAACCCACGTAACCCCGCCGACAATGTTATAAGTGGCAAAATAAGAGTAGGACATTTTGCCCACGCCGGCGACAAACGGCGCGAAGGTGCGTACAATCGGCACAAAGCGCGCCAAGAAGATCGCCTTGCCGCCATGCTTCTCAAAAAAGGCGTGCGTCTTTTCAAGATACTCGCGTTTGATCCATTTGATGTTATACGCGCGCTCGCCTAAATAATGCCCAATTGAATAATTTACCGCATCGCCCAGCACTGCCGCTACAATCAACAAACCGATGATCATCCACACATTCAGCGCGCCCAGCGCGGCAAAAGTGCCAGCCGCAAACAGTAAAGAATCGCCGGGTAAAAACGGCATCACGACCAAACCCGTTTCCACAAAAATCACCGCGAACAAAATGCCGTAAGTCCACGCTCCATAATCGGTAATAATTTTAGAAAGATATTCATCTAAATGTAAAAACAGGTCGAGCAAACTTTTCAAAATCTCCATCTTATTTTCTCTCTTTCAAAATTTTAAGTGCGGGCGCAAATTATAACCCGCTTTCATTTTTCACTTCAATGCGGCTCAACCATTCGCCAACAGCTAAGAACAAAAGGCTTCCAATACTTCCCATTCCCAAATCTAACGCGCCAGCCATCCACAAGCGCCAACCCAGCCAAACGCTCAAAGCCTGGCCGCCGGCGAATCCTAAAATACTCACGCCCAAAAAAAGCAACAAGCGCCAACCGCCCCCGCCGCGCACGACGTGATACACAGCTCCTAATAACAAAGCGCAGACCAAGCCTAAAACAATTGAAGGTAAAGTTAACATCATTAAATTTGAATGACTCCGCCGCCGATTAAAATCTCATCTTGATAAAAGACTGCCGCCTGACCCGCAGTCGCATCCCGCACCGGCGCATCAAACTTAACCGAAGCCTGATTCTCGTCAAGGGGCCAAACCCACGCCGAAGCCGCTTTGGCGGTGTAGCGCGTCTTAACCTCCGCCCGAAATGGCGCAGAAGGGACAACGCCGCTTTGCCAATTCACATCCCGCGCCAGCAATTCTGAAATCCCCAACTCTTCCTGAATGCCCACAACCAGCGTATTATCTTCGGCGCGCTTGGATAGCACAAACAACGGAACTGCCGATTGCACGCCCAAGCCCTTTCTTTGACCAATTGTATAATTCGCTAAGCCTGTATGCTGTCCAAGCGTTTCGCCCTCGCGGGTAACAATTTTGCCGGGCTTGAGAATCTCAGCCGCGTTTCTCTGCAAAAAATTCCGATAATCCTCGCCAGCTAAAAAGCATAAATCCTGCGAATCTTTTCTGGTGGCTGTGGGCAAGCCAAATTTTTCGGCAATTGCGCGAATCTCCGGCTTAGGATAATCCCCTACGGGAAACAGCGCGTATTTCAATTGATCTTGCTTTAATACGTGCAAAACATAGGATTGATCCTTAGCCGGATCAACCGCCTTCAACAATTGCGCGTTTCCAGCTTCTTTTTTGATCCGCACATAATGTCCCGTCGCCATAAATTCCGCGCCCAATGCCAACGCATGATTCAGCAAAAACGTCCAGCGGATTTGACGGTTACAGAGCAAACACGGGTTGGGCGTTTCGCCGCGCGCATATCCATCTAAAAAATATTGCACGACCGTCTCACGAAAAACATCTTTCGCATCAATCACGTAAAACGGGATGTCCAAAATTCCAGCCACGCGCCGCGCCTGCGCCATCGAATCCGGCGTGCAACAGCGGTTTGAGTTTTCCTTGCCCGGCTCAGACCACAAGCGAAGCATCATGCCGGTCACTTCATATCCCTGCTCTTTGAGCAACGCCGCCGCCACAGACGAATCCACGCCGCCAGACATAGCGACTACTACTTTTTGCTTAGACATAATTTATAATTATAAACGATGGGCTTGCGCTTCCCTTACAAAAAAGTAATACACAAAACTAGGATAGCAAGTAAAATAACTTCTTGCAGGAACCGGGTTAATTAAACTAGCATCTTGTCGGTTAATTTTATTGAATTAGGAACAATATGGATCGTTTGAGAAATTTCAAAGCGCATGCTATTATTTTTGACAAAGACGGTACGCTGATTGACTTTAATGCCATGTGGGGCGGCTGGACAATCTACCTCGCGCAACAGCTTGAACAAGCCAGCGGACTCAACGTCCGCGCCGCGCTTTGCCGCGCATTCGGTTACGATGAAACTAACAATCAAGTTTTAGCGGCTGGAAAAGTCGCCTCTTTCCCAATGGGACAGTTAAGACTGCTCACCGTTGAAGTTATGCAATCTTTGGGTTTAAGCGCCAGCCGCGCCGAAGAAATTGTCGCCGAATGCTGGTCCCCGCCCAACCCAGTGACTTTAGCCAAACCGCTCACAGATCTAAACGATCTATTCGGCAGATTACAAGAACGCAAGATCAAAATTGCAATCGCCACCGCCGACGATCGCGCCCCAACCGAAGCCATGCTCGAAGCATTCGGCGTAACGCATTATCTCTCCGCCATCGTTTGCGCAGACGATGGGATTCCTTCCAAGCCGCAACCAGACATGGTCCTAACTCTCTGCGAACGTATGAATGTAGACCCCGCCAAAGTCATTGTCATTGGAGATACAACTTCGGATTTGAAAATGGCGCGCGCCGCCGGCGCAGGCCTGTGCGTTGGAGCGCTTTCCGGCGTATCCAAATCAGCGGACTTGATCCATTACGCCGACGCGCTCATCAATTCCATTGACGATTTGCGCGTTTATCTCGAAGAATTAAGCGAACAAGCTTCCCTTCAGACCAAGAGCGGGCTCAACCCCGATTTTGCATTCTAATTTTCAAAAGGAATTTTCAAAATGGATATATTGATCGAAACCGGCGCCACGCCAGCCGAATCTAAAACCGCGCAGTTAGACGCAACTCAATACACGCGCGAATCGATTCTCAAATACGAAAAGATCTTCGGCAAGAACTTCGTCAGCACTGGCGGCGCGGAAAGCACGCGCGAGATCATCGCTATGCTAAATCTCAAGCCCGGCATGAAAGTTCTGGATATCGGTAGCGGACTCGGCGGTTCGGCGTTTATGATGGCGCAGGAATATGGCGCGCAAGTCCACGGGTTGGATTTATCCCACAACATGCTTGATATCGCCCAAGAAAGATTGCACGAATTAAATCTCGAAAAACAAGTCTCTTTTGAATACGGGGATTTTCTAGAAAGTCAAATTGACGCGCAATACGACGTAGTTTACAGCCGCGACGCATTTCTGCACATCCACGACAAAGCAAAATTATTTCAAGTAATTTTCAAAACGCTCAAACCAAACGGCTTGCTCTTCTTCACCGATTATTGCTGGGGCGAAGGCGAACACAGCGAAGAATTTCTCGCTTACGTCGCTCAACGCGGCTACGCCATGTACACGCCAAAAGAATACGGGGAATTCATCAAAGCCGCCGGCTTCAAAGACGTTCAAGCGCTCGACAAAACCAAGCTATTCGGCGATTATCTCCGCCTTGAACTTGAAAAACTCCCCAAGGACAATTCAATTCCCGAGATTCGTCAATCATGGAATGAGAAAATCCTCCGCAACCAGCGCGGCGAACAAGGCTGGGGCTGGTTCATGGGCAAAAAATAAATCAGCAAAAAGGCGGCGACTTAATTAAGTCGCCGCCTTTTTTATTTTACCCCGCCCAACCCAGCATGTGAAATTTTGAACAGACACGTGGTAAAATTTCCAAATCTCAAAAGAGCGCACAAAAAGGCTCTGCTTGGAGTTGGAACAATGCTAAAACTTAGCTATAGCACCTTTGGTTTAACAAATCTAAGTTTTCTAGATTCAATTGACGCAGTTCACAAAGCGGGTTATCCAGGGATTGAACTTTCGTTTCACCGCGATCAATTCAACCCATTTGAAATCACTGATGAATATCTCGAAACAATCAAACAACGCTTTGAGCAAATCAGCCTCACGCCAGCCTGCCTAGCCACAGCTTCACATTTCTTCACGCCCTCCAGACCGCACGAACCTTCTCTGATGAATGTGGACTTAGCGGGCAGAAAGCGCCGCATCAACCTCGTCCGCCGCGGCATAGCTGTAGCTCGCAAATTGAACGTCCCGCTCGTCACTTTTGGAAGCGGATTCATCCGCGATGAGCATATCGCCAACCCAAGCGCCAACGCGCGCGAATTACTCGCTGATAGCATTCATCAATGTCTCAAATCCATCCACGCCGACGAAGATATTACCCTATTGATTGAGCCGGAACCGGGCATGTTCATTGAAACCGTAGAGCAAGGCTTAAGTCTGGTGGACGAAGTCAACTCGCCTAAATTTCAACTGCATTTAGATTTGTGCCACATGTATTGCGGAGAAAAAGATTACATCGCCGCGCTGGCAGAAGCCGCGCCGCGCACCCGCTACCTCCACATCTCCGATGCGCAAGCGGGCTATAACCTAAAAATCGTCAAAGCCGCAGAAAATCTAAATTTTGATTTGAATTTTGCCAAATATCTCGTTTATTTTCCAGAGTACGCCGAATATCTATTAGTGGACGAAAACCATCCCATCTATTTTTATGACGAAAAGCCAAATCAACAACAAGAGAAACGCATCGGCGAAATATTGAACAAAGCCGGCATTCAACATTCTCCAGCGCTCGTCAAATACGACGAACTCTTCGCCGGCACAACCGCATTAGAGCCGGAAGTTTTCACTTATCTCATTTCAGTCCCGGGTTTGAGTTTTGACGCGCTTGAACGCGCCAAGCCAATCTTATATTATTTACGGACTACAAAAGACGCAAACGGGAATTTGCTCGTAGATAAAATGCTGGCGAACACCCTAACTGGCATCGCCCACTTTCATGAAATTCCGGGCGAAGGCACGCTTGATTTTGAAGCCAGCTTCAAAGCGCTGGTTGAAAACGGCTTTTCAGGCTACGGTTCAGTGGAACTGTACCATCACGTCAAATCTTGGGAAAACGCGCTCAACGCTAGTTATCGGCATTTAGCGCAATTTGTATAAGCAAGCACAGAGGCATGAGCATGGTAGATATTCAAGCGTTAGGTTGGGCAGTCGAAACAGTCGGAGAGTTGGATCACCAAACCTTAAAAGCGCCGCATGTTAAATTGCGCTCCGCCACCGCGGGCGCGAAAGGCGATGTCGTTTATTGCGTTGACTTACGCATCAACTACCCAAATACAGAGTTCTTATCTTCTACGGAAATGCACTCATTTGAGCATTTTCTGCTCGCGGGCTTTCAAAAATACCTGCCCGAGAACTTCCTCTCAATTGGGCTGATGGGCTGTCAGACCGGCTTTTATTTAGTTCTACTCAACGAGGGCAATGCCGCGGTAATCCGCGAAACCTACGCAAAGATTTTGAACGATATTTTGAAAGCCACAGCCGTGCCTTACGCCAACATTCAGCAATGCGGCAATTACAAAAATCACAGCGTCTCAATGGCGCAGGCGGTTGCCCAAAGAGTATTAGCCGCACAAGCGGATTGGACAAAAATTGTATGAACCAAAGAACTTTCAAGCGCCGAGTAAATTATCAGCAAAATATTGAATATGAAGTTATAACTTCGCCGCATCTGTTTCAGCCGGAAAACGCCTCTATCTTGTCCGTAGGCAAAACCGAAAACGCGCGCAGGTTTGTAGTTTTAGACGCAAACGTAGAAAAATATTATGCGGCTGAAATCCGTCAATATTTTCAATATCATCAAATCGAAGCGAAGATCGTTTCCATCCCCAGCGGCGAAGAAAACAAAACGCTGGAAAGTTATCTTGCCCTCGTGCGCGAATTGGATGCGTTCCCGATCAACCGTCGAAACGAGCCAATCATTGCGATTGGCGGCGGCGTGCTAACCGACGTGGCGGGCTTCGTCGCCAGCAGTTACCGCCGCGGTCTTCCGCACATCAAAGTCCCCACCACCCTCATGGGCTACGTGGACGCTTCTATCGGCATCAAAACCGGAATCAATATCAATGGCAATAAAAATCGAATCGGAAGTTTTGCCGCTCCGCAAAAAGTATTTTTAGATAAAACTTTTCTCAAAACCCTGCCCAAGCGCCACCTGCTCA
This sequence comes from Anaerolineales bacterium, assembly GCA_020847355.1. Taxonomy (GTDB): domain Bacteria; phylum Chloroflexota; class Anaerolineae; order Anaerolineales; family Villigracilaceae; genus Villigracilis. The sequence goes on from JADLCG010000078.1 coordinate 17,218, forward strand.
ACGGGATCTGTGAAATTATCAAAATGGGGATCATCAAAGACGCAGGACTGTTTCAATTGCTAGAGACCTACGGGAGTCAGAGCGTGGCGGCGCAATTTCAAAACGAAGCAGGCGATCTCATTCTCAACTCCGCAATTGAGAATATGCTCGAAGAACTAGAGCCAAATTTATTTGAAGAAGATTTGATGCGTAAGGTGGATTTCGGTCACACCTTTAGTTACGGGCTGGAAACGCGCTACGAAGCGAATCTCTTGCATGGCGAAGCGGTTCTACTTGACATCGTTGTCTCCTCATTAATTGCCGAAGCGCGGGGTTTGATTTCTTCAGAAGATATTTCAAGGATTTTTCAACTCGTTGACGAATTGGGAATCAACTTGAACACAGCCCTCCTCGATCCGCAAACGCTTTGGAATTCGCTCGAAGAAAGAACTTACCATCGCGACGGTTTGCAAAGAGTCCCCATGCCGCTAGGTTTGGGCGGCTGTACCTTCGTCAACGATATTCAGCAAAATGAAATTAGCTCGGCTATAAAAAATTTACAAGATAGGATAATGTTCAAATATGACCACGCTTGAAAAAAATGTAGATCAGAAAGAAATTGAGAAGTTTGATAAGGTCGCCCAAATTTGGTGGGACTTAAAAGGCGAAATGGGCACATTGCACGTCATCAACCCATTGCGCACAAAATTCATCATGGAAAAAGTCACCGCGCCCAATCCAAAAATTCTGGATGTAGGTTGCGGTGGCGGCATCCTTTCAGAAGCGCTTGCCAAGGCGGGCGCAAATGTCACCGGCATAGACCTTTCCAAAGATTCGATTGAAGCGGCAAAATATCACGCCCAAAAAGAAGGGCTAACGATTGATTATCGTTACGAAAGCGCCGAAGAACTCGCGTCTAAAGAAGCAGGCTCTTATGACGTAGTAACCTGCATGGAAATGTTAGAGCATGTGCCGGAGCCGCAAAAAGTGATCGCGGCGTGCGTCAAAGCCGTTAAACCCGGCGGACATGTATTTTTCTCAACCATCAACCGCACGCCTAAAGCTTTTCTTTTCGTCATCTTCGGCGGCGAATACATCCTGCGCCTGCTCCCGCGCGGCACGCACACTTACAGCAAATTGATTCGCCCCAGCGAGCTAAAGGATTGGTCAAACGTAGCCGGCTTGGAGTTTTCCAGACTCGCCAGCTTAATCTATAATCCATTCAACCACACCTTCAAAGTCGCCGCCGGCGTGGAAGATATGAACTACATGGCGCATTTCATCAAACGCTAATTTTCAGGGAGTTGAAATGAAAAAATTCTTCGCGCTCTCCAGAACTACGCACGGCGTTTTAGATTTAGCCCTGCCGGGCTTTGTGGCTTTGCTCTGGCTGGGCAGTTTCCCAAGCTGGCAAACTATTTTGCTTTCCATCTTCGCCGCCTTTGCCGGCTACACTGCTATTTACGCATTGAACGATTTGGTCGGTGTTGCCGTAGATAAAGAAAAGTTCGCCGGCGGAATCAACGCCGGCTATTCGGTGGAAGCTTCAGACTTACGTTACCCGCTCGCGCAAAATGCGCTCAGCTACACAAGCGGCGTAGCTTGGTTCGTATTTTGGTTTGGCGCGGCGCTGATCAGTTCCTACTTCCTAAATCCAAAAATTATTTTCATTCTCATCGCCGCCGCGCTTCTCGAAGTTCTCTACTGCCTTCTGCTCAAAGTCACCTATTTACGCACCTTTGTCAGCGGGCTGGTCAAATCCAGCGGACCCATCGCCGCAGTTTTTGTCGTTGACCCAAACCCGGCTATGCCGTTACTGCTCTTGATTCTGCTCTGGGTATTCGTTTGGGAAATTGGCGGGCAAAACACGCCAGCCGATTGGAACGATACCGTTGAAGATAAGCGCGTCCATGCCAAAACCATTCCGCTCCAATTCGGAACGCAAAAAGCGGGTTTGGTCGTTCTGTTCACGCTTGGGCTGACCGTCATCTTCAGCGCCTTTCTGCCAACCGTCTCGCCTTTAGTTTTAGGATTCCCCTACGTTCTGGCAAGCGTCGCCATCGGCTTCTTTCTGCTTCTCGTCCCCGCATATCGGCTTTATAAAACGCAAGCCGGACGTAGCGCCGCCGCGCTCTTCGACAAAGCCAGCTACTATCCGCTCGCCCAACTAAGTTTGATCGCAATTTTCGTACTACTTCAATGATCTTGATACGGTATCAGGCATTTCATGCTCAACATAATCGCGCTACGCTGGATCACGCTCGGCGGGATTTTTCTCTGGGTCATTTTGTATTGGCAAGGCGGCAAAAAAATTGTCGTAGATATTCAAAACTCGTTACGCTCTAAAATTTCCCGCCCCGATACGATCCTGCTGATCGCCATTTCTATCTGTTCCACGGGAGCCATAAGCGCAAGTTGTCTCGCCAGTTTCAAGTTATTGCCAATTGCCCTCTCTCAAAACTGGGCGGTAACATTCATTGGCATGTCGCTCTCAATGCTTGGCATTCTTGGCATGTTTTATTGCCGCCATTATCTGGGAAAATTCTGGAGAGCCGAAACGCATTTATCCAATCAACATCAAATCATTGACACGGGTCCATATCGTCTCATTCGTCACCCGATTTACACATTCGCCATCCTCATGCACATCGGCTTGGGCTTGGCGTTTCTTTCTGTCTGGGTTGTCTTATTCGCAGGAGCCGCCAGTTTGGCTTACATATTCAAAACGAAAGAAGAAGACCTCTATTTGGAACAAAATTTAACAGGCTATCGAGAATACAAACAGCGCGTCCGCTATTATTTATTGCCCGGCATTTGGTAGCTGATCGACTCAATCATAAAAAAATGCGATAACCAATTGGTTATCGCATTTTTATTTATTTTAGTTTTTCTTCCACTATTTTTGATATTTTATCCAAAGCCGCTTTGACGTTTCCATTCGGCAGACTGCCTTGCGCCAAATTCGGTCGTCCGCCGCCTTTCGCGCCGATGCCTGTCAGCACATCCCCAGCTTTGATCCCCGCCTTGACTTGGTCCTCAGTCACTACCGCAATCAGCGCCGCGCCAGTAGCTAAAACCGCAATGCCATTCTTCGGATATTTCTCGCGGAATTTATCCGCCAACATGCGCAAAACATCTATATTTGAATCGGGGATTTCCAAGCCTAAAACATGCACGCCTTTCACAATTTGAACGTTCGCCAACTGCGAGTCAAAATTTGCCAATGCCTGCTGACTGCGTAAAGACGCAAGTTCCTTTTTCAAGCCGGCGACTTCATCTTGAAGCGCATTAATCTTAAGCGGCGTTTCCTCCAAAGACGCTTTCAAAGTTGCGGCGGAATTCTTCAACAATTTAAATCTCTTATTGATCAAATCGTAAGCGGCGCGCCCCGTCACCGCTTCAATACGCCGGATATTGGAAGCCACCGAGCTTTCGCTCACAATTAAAAATGCGCCAATATCGGAAGTTCTTTCCAAGTGTGTGCCGCCGCATAATTCGTAAGAATATTTTTGTTCAGCGTCGAGAATCGAAACCGTGCGAACTGTTTCGCCGTATTTCTCGCCAAATAATGCCATTGCGCCTTCTTTTTTGGCTTCTTCCAGCGCTTTGGTTTGTTTAATCACGGGCATATCGAGCGCAACCGCCGCGTTGACCATTCTTTCAACGCGGTCAATCTGCTCCGGGGTCAACGCCACTGGATGATTAAAGTCAAAGCGCAGGCGGTCTGGCGCAACCAGCGAACCTGCCTGTTTGGCTTGGTCGCTCAGCGTCTCATGTAAAGCCTTGTGCAATAAATGCGTAGCGGTATGGTTACGCATAATATCGTGGCGGCGGAGCATATCTACCTCGGCGCTGGCGCGGTCGCCTACTTTAGGGCGCCCGGCAATCACCGTGCCAGCGTGAACGATCACGCCCGCCGAAGCGCGGCGTATTCCGCTCACTTCGATCTCCCAATCCGCGCCGCGAATAAAACCCGTATCATTCACCTGCCCGCCGGATTCGATATAAAAGCCGGTCTTTGGCAAAACGACTTCAACCACATCATCCAATTCAGCCGATTCAACCGCTCGACCATCCACAACAATCGCTAATATCTCGCCTTCAACCTTGGGGTTCGCGTATGGATCATATTCAACGCCGGCGGCGCTGAGTTTTTGCTTAGCTTGCAACTCTTTCAAGATTTCCGCGAAGAATTCCGCATCTTCGCCGCCGAGTTTGCCCATCGCCTTGCCGCCGCCAGAGGCTTTAGCATGTTCTTCTTTGGATTCACTGAAGCCCGCTTCGTCAACGTCTAAATTTTGTTCGCGGGCAATATCGCGCGAGATTTCAAACGGCAAGCCGTAAGTTGCGTATAAATCAAATGCCTTGTGACCGTCCAAGACTGTCTGGTTGGCGGCGCGAAGCTCAGAGAGTAGATTCTGCAAATAAGCAGAACCAGCTTCCACCGTACGCGCGAAGCGGATCTCTTCCCGCGTCAAATGCTCAAGGATCGAGATTCTGCTCTTTTCAAGTTCGGGATAAAAATCTCCATAGTAGTCAATCACCGCTTCAGCCACCTTCGTCAAAAACGGCTCGCGGAGGTTGAGCTTTGTGCCAAAGCGCGCGGCGCGGCGGATGATCATGCGCGTTATATAATTTCTGCCCGCATTGCCGGGCACCACGCCGTCTGCAATCAAAAATGCGGCGGAACGCACGTGATCGCAAATCACGCGATACGGCGTGAAATTGGCAAGCATTTCTTTTTCGCTATGACCTGTGAGGCTTCGCAATACGCTCAAAGACTCGGCAAACAAATCTGTTTTGTAATTTGAATCTACGCCTTGCAAAACTGAAACAATGCGCTCAAAGCCCATGCCCGTATCCACGTGCTTTTGCGGCAGGGCTTCAAGTTTGCCGTCTGGAAACAAATTGTATTGAATAAAAACATTGTTCCACAATTCAAGATAGCGCGTGCATTCGCCATTCACTCCGCAGATATGTTCCGTCCCGCGCAAATTGTCGCGCTCTTCGCCGAGGTCCATATGAATTTCAGAGCATGGTCCACACGGACCTGTCTCCGCCATTTGCCAGAAATTTTCTTTACGCCCAAAAAATAAAACATGCTCAGGGTTGAAGCCGGGTTGTTTCTTCCACACGTCTGCGGCTTCATCATCCTGCGGCACGTTGCCTTTATCGTCGCGAAAGCAGGTGGCGTAAAGTTTATCTTTGGGCAGTCCCCAAACTTCAGTGAGCAATTGCCAAGACCAAGCAATCGCTTCTTCTTTGTAATAATCGCCAAAAGACCAGTTGCCGAGCATCTCAAAAAAAGTATGGTGCGTATCGTCGCGTCCAACATCTTCAAGGTCGTTATGCTTACCAGCCACGCGCATACATTTTTGAGAATCCACGACGCGGGAATAAGGATATTTTTCTGTGCCGATGAACACATTTTTGAATTGCACCATGCCGGAATTTGTGAACAGGAGCGTATGATCTCCGCCAGGCACAAGCGACATGGAAGGCACGGCTGTGTGCCCTTGCTCCACGAAGAAATCTATAAAGTCCTGACGAATCTGGTTGCCGGTAAGTTTTTTCATGCGGGAAGTTGCTCCAAAAAAATTTAATGGCGGTATTATACCAAGTTAAGACTCATCCCTCTTTATTCCTAAAATTCAAGACAGCGTCAAAGCCGATGTTATACTTTTAAACTTCTAATAAAAATTCGTCAGGAGGACCAAGCCATGAAAACAAATAAAATATCCGCAACGCTCGCCGCCGGGACGTTATTGACCACACTGCTGGCGTGCACTCTTGGAGCAGGCGCCGCCCCTACTGTTGTATCCCCCAGCCCGAACACAACTGCCCCCGCCGAAGCGCCGACTAACGCCCCCGAAGCAAATTCAGGCGGCGCGTGCGACAACCCTTTCCTGCCTGTTAAAGTAGGCGCAACTTGGAGCTACAAAATATCCGGCGAAGTTTCCGAATCTTTCACGCGCAGTGTGTTATCTGTGGAGGCAGGCGGATTTTCAGACCAAGATCAATATGCCAGCGGCTTAACCCGCCAAAGCCAATGGAATTGCGAGAACGGGAATCTGATCGCGCTCAACCTGGGCCAAGGGACTTCCTCAACGGTCACTTTTGAAAATTTAGCCGTAAACTTTCAAACCACAGAACTGAGCGGCGTGACGATTCCTGCCGCAATTAACGCGGGCGATATCTGGTCTCAATCCATCACCCTAGAAGGCACAGAAAAGATCAACGATCTGGACGTCCCCGCCAAGAACCACACCCAAAGCGACTGCACGGCAGTTGGCAACGAATCGGTCACTGTTGAAGCCGGAACGTTCGACGCGATGCGCTTCGATTGCAAAACCGAAATTAATGTCGCGATCACTATGCAGGGGAGCGAAATTCCCTACACAATCAGTATGAATTCAAGCAATTGGTACGCGCCCAATATCGGCATGATCAAAACCACTTCAAGCGGGAGCGATTTCAACAGCGTCATCGAGCTAACCGCTTACGCCATTCCGTAATTAATGCCTTCTCCAACCGCGCCAAAACGCCATCACCCAAAAGTTCTATTTGCATAATAGACCAGCGCAACTTAGGTTCATTCGATTACAATAAGCGAAAACAAGGGACATTATGCGTATCGCTTTTATTTCAGATATTCACGGAAATTTCACGGCGCTGGAAGCGGTTCTGGCAGATATTAAATTACAAAATGTGGATCGCGTGATTTGTCTGGGCGATGTGGTGACGTTAGGTCCGCAACCCAGGGAAGTTTTAGAAGCCATTCAAGCGCTGGATTGCGTTTGCATAAAAGGGAATCACGATTGGGCAACGCTCAACCCTGAAGACGCCGTCCGTTACGAAATTGCCGCGCATCTCATCCCCGATTTAATCTGGTGCCGCGAGCAATTATCCGAAGCGCACCTGGATTTCATCCGCGCCTTTTTACCCACCTATGAATTTCAACTTCCAAACGGAAGCGCCGTGCTATGTTTTCACGGGTCGCCGCTCGCCCCCACCGACCTAATTCAAGCCACTACGCCAAAAGAAGAAATTGAAAATCTGCTAAAGGGACAAACTGCCGCCGTATTCATCGGCGGGCATTCGCACATTCAAATGCACAGGCGCTTAGGCGCTAAATTGATTCTAAATTCTGGGAGCGTAGGCAACGCCTTTGAATACGCGTTCACCCCGGGCATCGTGCCGGGTTTATTGCCGTGGGCAGAATACGCAATTCTTGAACAAGTTGATAACGCCTTAAATATAAATTTACGCAGAGTACCCTATGACACAGAAAAGTTAAAGGCTGAAGTCCGCAAGAGCAGTTTACCGGGCGCGGCTTGGTGGTTGAGGCAGTTTCCAGAAAAATAAATCAGCCCTATCCATTCAATGAATAAGCTCATCGTCATTGTTGGCGCAAGCGGCATCGGAAAAACCACGCTCGCCAAAGCGCTCGCCCAAAACAGCCGCTGTAATCTCGCGCTCGAACAACATATTGAAAGACCTTTTCAAGCGCTCTTCAAAGCAGATCCCCGTTACGCCTTCGCCAATCAAATAGATTATCTCGTCACCCGCGCCGAAGAAGAATATCAACTTCGACAAAAGGCTTTGCCAACCGTGATGGATGGCGGGCTGGATTTAGATTTCCACGGATTCACGCGCCTCTTTCATGCCCGCGGCTGGCTCAGTCTCGAAGAATATAATCTCTGCGAACGCTTCTACCGCCTAACCCGCAAACTGTTACCGCTCCCGGACTTAATCGTCGCCGTGAGCGCGGATCAAAAAACCATCAGCGCAAGATTAGCCGCTCGCAACCGAATCAACATCGCGTCCGATTCAGATGCGGACCTGCTCAATCAATATTTAGA
>JADLCG010000079.1 GCA_020847355.1 Anaerolineales bacterium
CTCCGTCTTGTTGCGCGGCGTAGCCGAAATTCATAAAGACTGCGCCTTTATCTTTGACCAGCGTGGAGACGAATTCGTATTGCAAACGGGTGAGCCAGCTTTTTAAGTTAGGGAAGCGATGGAATAACATTTTGTTGAGCATTTTTTCTCCTGAAGATGAATTGCCCGATTATACAGAAAAAACATATCGAAGAAAATAGAAAATGTAAAGATGAAATTACAAAAATATAAAGAAAGACCGCAGAAAATTCTGCGGTCTTTTTGCTTGTTTACTTTATTTTTTCGTAATCTTCCGGCAACCAACAGCACAAGACCAGTTCCCGCGCCGCCTTGACTTCGTCCATGCGCCCGAACAAAGTATCGTTTGGCGCATTCTGGAGCAATTCCGGTTGAGTTTTAGCCTCTTCCGCGATTTTGATCAATGCCTCAACAAAGCGGTCGAGCGTATCTTTATTCTCGGTTTCAGTCGGCTCGATCATCAACGCTTCGTGAACGATCAGCGGGAAGTAGTTTGTCGGTGGGTGGAAGTTGTAATCCATCAGCCGTTTGGAAATATCCAAAGCGCGAATCGGACTGCCTTCAAATTGACCTTCCATCACGAATTCGTGCATACAGATTCGGTCAAATGGAATGTGATACGTGTCGCGTAGGCGGGCTTGCAGATAATTTGCATTGAGCACCGCATATTGCGCGATGTCTTTCAACCCGTCTGGTCCGTGCATGGCGATATAGGTATAAGCGCGTACCAGCCCGCCGCCAAAGTGACCGTGAAAAGCCTTCATTCGTCCAATGCTATGTTTCGGCGTGACGAAACCATACAATGGCGGAACGTCTTCGGATTCTTCTTCTATAATGCCAACCAAAGGAGCGGGCAGAAAATCCACGAGTTTAGGTCCCACGCCAACTGGTCCACAGCCGGGTCCGCCGCCGCCATGCGGAACGGAAAAAGTTTTATGCAAGTTGAAGTGCATCACGTCAAAGCCGAGATCGCCCGGGCGGACAATGCCCAACAAGGCGTTTAAGTTTGCGCCGTCGCCATACATCAAGCCGCCGCAACCATGCACAAGTTCGATCACTTTTTCAACGTGCTCATCGAACATGCCTAAGGTGTTGGGGTTGGTGAGCATCATACCAACGACGGTATCGTCGCAGGCGGCTGAGAGCGCTTTCAAATCCACGTTGCCGCGTTCGTCAGAAGGGATCGTGACGACGCTCATGCCCAACATGCCCACCGAGGCGGGGTTTGTTCCGTGCGCCGCATCCGGGATTAACATCTTGATCCGTTTTTCATCGCCGCGCATTTTATGATAAGCGCGCATCATCAGCACGCCGGAGAATTCGCCTTGCGCGCCAGCCGCCGGTTGTAAAGTTACGCCGGCAAACCCGCTGATTTCTTTCAGCCATTCCTGCATTTCATACATCAAGACCAAATTGCCTTGAACCGTTTCAATCGGTTGTAATGGGTGGGTATAAAGAAAACCCGGCAGGCGGCAGGTATCTTCGTTGATCTTCGGGTTGTATTTCATGGTGCAAGAACCCAAAGGATAAAAACCCGCGTCCACGTTGTAGTTGAATTTGCTTAAGCGCATGTAGTGGCGCACAACGTCCACCTCGGCGAGCTCGGGCAGAGGCAGTTCAGAGCGTAACAAATCTTGGGGCGGCAGAGCAGTTTCGGGCACGTCCGAAGCGGGCATGGTCACGCCGCGTCTGCCTGGCGCTGAAAGTTCAAAAATGGTAGGTTCAACAATCGTCGCCATTTTTACATCTCCTTCAACGCCGCAACCAGCGCGTCAATATCAGCTTTGCTGTTCATCTCAGTGACGGCGATCAACAAATGATTTTTAAGCGCCGTATAATTTTGACCAAGATCATAGCCGCCGAAAATTCCATTTTCCAAAAGATATTGGTTAACTTCATGCGCGGGTTTAGGACATTCCAAAGTGAATTCATGGAAGAACGCTTCTGTGAAATGGACTTTGAAACCTGCAAGTTTATTTAATTCATTGGCGGCATAATGCGCTTTTTGATAACACAAATTCGCCACTTGGCGCAAACCGTTTTGTCCCAGCGCGGACATGTAAATGGAACAAGCCAATGCCAGCAAACCTTGATTAGTACAAATATTGGAACTGGCGCGTTCGCGTTTGATGTGTTGCTCGCGCGCGGTGAGGGTTAGCACGTAAGAGCGTTGCCCGCGCGAATCAATCGTTTCGCCGACTAAACGCCCAGCCATCTTATGTACATAAGATTTTTTGGTGGTGAAAAATCCGAGGTACGGTCCGCCATACCATAACGGAATGCCGAAAGGTTGCGCCTCGCCGACAACCATATCCGCGCCCATCGCGCCGGGCGTTTTGAGCATGATCAACGCCGTTGGGTTGGCGACCACGCAGACCAAAGCGCCTTGTGCGTGAGCGGCTTCAATTATTTTTGTGTAATCATAAATACGACCGAAGAAATCGGGGAATTGTAAGACGACCAGCATTGTGGATTCGTCAATTAATGGGAGCAACGCTTCGGGGCTTAACGCAGAGTCGCTCGCTGAATCCCCGACATTTTCCACGCCCAAGCCTTGCGAATACGTGCGAATCACTTCGCGGTATTGCGGGTTGACCGCCGGAGAAAGCACGACCTTTTTGCGCTTGCCGCGAAATTGAGCGTAAGCTAAGTTGAGCGCTTCGGCTGTGGCAGTTGCGCCGTCATAGTGTGAGGCGTTGGATACTTCCATGCCGGTGAGGGCGCTCATCAGCGCTTGAAATTCAAAGATGGCTTGAAGCGTGCCTTGTGAAATTTCCGGTTGATAAGGCGTGTAGGCGGTATAAAATTCGCCGCGCCGAAGCATGTGATCTATCACGGAGGGGATATAGTGATTGTAGGCGCCGGCGCCGAGAAAGGAAATCATGTGTTCGCGCACGTTCTCGTTGCTGGAAGCCATCTCGCCGAGCAGATCGGCGGCTTCCATTTCGCTGAGCGCGGGCGGGAGGTTCAATTCCGGGAAGCGATGTTTTTGCGGAATGGCTTCAAACAAATCGTCCAACGTTTGAACGCCAACTGTTTTCAACATCTCGTCCCGTTCGTGCGGGGAGATTGGAATGTAAGTCATGTTTACTCTAGTGATTGCGGCTGGCGCAATGAGCTTCGTAAGCGGTTGAATCGATTAAGCTGTCGCTGGCGGAGCCTTCAATTTTGATCATCCAGCCGGCGCCAAAGGGATCGCTATTGAGCGTTTCCGGTTTATCGGCGAGGGCTTTATTCACCGCGCTAACTTTGCCTGAAGCTGGGGCGTAAATTTCCGAAGAAGCTTTGACCGATTCAATAGAAGCGATTGGCTTGCCCGCTTCAATTGAATCGCCTTCTTCAACGAGAATTTCGACAAAGACAATATCTGAGAGTTGATTTTGGGCGTAATCGGTAATGCCCACTGCGCCGTTGGCTGGGTCGAACCATTCGTCAGATTGCGCGTATTTCAAATTGGTTGGGGTATTCATTTTTTTCTCCTAGGTTAAATTGAGCGAATCAAAAAGGACGCGCAATTTTATAATCGCGCGTCCTCTGTAATGGAACCTGAGAGATTAGTTTGCGGATGATTAGCGATGCGTTCGACTAACCAGCCTGCTAACTTTACACCGTCGGTATTCTTCGCCACAGCGGAGAAACTTTCCAGAGCGCTGACAATTGCAGAGTCCTTTTGCCTGAGAGATTCATCTGAACTCGTCTCTTTCCAGATTTGCACCTTCGGCGTCCCTTGCTTGCATTTGGGAACTCTTCTCTGCAAGTTGTTGAATTGTTAACTAAATTCTACGGGCGAGAGAGGCGCGAGTCAAGGGGTGTTGGCTTAAATTATATGGCGAGTTTATTTGCCCGCCACTTTGCGAATCCGCTTTTGCTTTTCTTCCGGTTCGGCGGGTTGAGCGGGCGCTTCGGGCGCGGCTGGCAGTTCTGGCGGGGTGATAGGAGCGGGCGCGGCTGGCGGCTCTGGCGGAGTAATGGGAGCGGCGTTGAAGTTTTCAAAATAGCGCGCCACCGCTTGATCTTTGAAGAAGATTAGATTTAATAATCCCACTACGGCGCTGAAGATATTACCGAAAAGTAACGTGGAAATTTGAAACGCCGCAATGGCGGGAGAAGGTTTGATCGGTTGCGGCTGGTTGCTCAATAATTTGGCGGCATAGATGATTTCAAATGCGCCGAGGATCGTCGGCAAGATGGTGATTGGCAGGCAGATTGCGCCAATTACTGTGGCTAATGCCGAAGCGGAAGCGACAAACCCCCAAAAAAGATTGATAATGCCGCTGACTAAAGTCATAACGGCGATGGTTGTATATAAGCCGGGTTTTTCTCCCGCATGAGA
>JADLCG010000080.1 GCA_020847355.1 Anaerolineales bacterium
CAAGGCGTGAAATTGCATTCTTGGCGCAACATGAAAAAATTATCCATCTAGAAGATTTGATTTTGAGAAGAACATTGTTGGCAATGCTGGGGCGCGTGACGAAACCAATGCTTGAAGAACTTGCGGATGTTTTGGGAGATTCTTTAGGTTGGGATACGCATCAAAAGACTGCCGAAATGGAACGAACCCTGCGCGTATTGGCAGAACGGCACGGAGTTAAGCTCTGAAGCGCGTGGTAGAATCTTCCGAATGCCTGCTAAAAAAATAACAGTTGATTTAGTCATCCCGATTTTCAATGAAGCTGGGGTTGTTGAACATACGCACAAACGCATTTGTGAGGTTGTAGATGCGCTTGCGCAGGAAATCCGCTTTATCTATGTGGATGACGGCTCAAGCGATGGGACGGCGGATACGCTGAGAGCGCTTGCGGTCCATGACCCAAGAGTGACCTTGCTTCAACTCAGCCGCAATTTTGGACATCAAGCCGCGCTGACCGCCGGTTTAGATTCGTCCACTGCCGATATTGTCGTTTCGCTGGATGGCGACGGACAGCATCCGCCGGAAATCATTCCACAAATGCTAGATTTAGTTTTACAAGGTTTTGATATTGTGCAGGGCCAGCGCGCTGAAGCCACCGACCCGTCTTTCTTCAAAAATTTTACGTCGAGTATTTTCTATCGCTTATTGAATATCGTCAGCGGGACGAGCGTTTTGCCCGGCGCGGCAGATTTTCGCGCCATGTCGCGCCAGGCGGTGGACGGCTTAAAATCCATGCCGGAGTATCATCGCTTCCTGCGCGGCATGGTTTCGTGGATGGGCTTCAAAGCGGTCGTTTTGCCGTTTCAGGAAACGAAACGCATCGCTGGCAAATCTAAATATTCAATTGGCAAAATGGTACGGCTGGCTTCGGATGCAATTTTTTCCTTCTCATTAACTCCTTTATATATTGGCTTGAGCGTTGGGGTTTTATTTTTTATCCTAGCTTGCGTTCAAGTTGTGTATGTCTCCAATTTATGGCTCACCGGTCAATTTGACCGCATCGTGCCCGGCTGGAGTTCATTGATGTCCATCATCTTAATTGCCAGCGGCACAATTATGATTCTGCTCGGATTTATTGGAGTTTATATCGGCTACATCTTCCAGGAAGTTAAACGCCGCCCCGCTTATCTTATTCGTCAGGAACGGCGTGATGAATAATTACATGCCTCCGTTTTATATTACTTTATTACGGCACGGCGAATCGGTAGGGAATTTAGAATCGCGCTGGCAAGGGCAGGCGGAATACCCATTGACCGATAAGGGGCGCGCGCAGGCGCGCGCTTTGGCAGAACGCTGGAAAAATGAAAAAGTAAAATTTGATTATGTAATTTCCAGCCCTTTGGAACGCGCCAAGGAAACGGCAGAAACTATCGCCTCCGCCTTGAATTTGGAAGTTGAATACGAGCCGTTGTGGATGGAAAGAGATAACGGCGAATTTTCCGGGCTGACAGTTCACGAAGTTCGTCAGAATTTTCAACAACCAGCGTTCACTACGCCGTATGACGCGGTCGGCGTGGATGGCGAAGGCGATTGGGAATTGTTCCTGCGCGCCGGGCAGGCTTTGCATAATTTACTGAAACGCGAACCTGCCAGATATTTGATTGTCTCGCATGGCGGTTTGCTCAATCAAGTGATGCACGCCATTATCGGAGTTGCGCCGCAAGCTAATAATGCCGGAACTCGTTTTCGCTTTAATAACGCCGCTTTTGCGCAGTTGATTTATTTTTCGCATCAGCATCGTTGGGCAATTGAGCGGCTTAACGATCATGCGCATTGCGCTAATTTAGAATAACGCGGAGTCCCTTTGGCACAGCCTACTTCACAATCTCCTCTAAAATTTTTGATTTTCGGCGCCGGCGCAATCGGCGCATATATTGGCGGCTCTTTGATTTTAGCCGGGCAGTCGGTGACCTTTATCGAGCGCGAAAAAAATATCGAAGCGTTGAAAACTCGCGGCTTGCGTTTAGACCTCACTCTTGATCAAAACAGACAAGTCAAAGATGCGTTTCTGATCGAACCGCGCGCGTTTACGTTTGCATCCGCGCTGGAAGCCGCGTTGAAATTCGGTCCCTTTGACGTTGCGCTAGTCGCTTTGAAATCGTATGATTTGCCCGCCTTGCTCGCCAGCCTTAAACCTTTTGCCGAAAAAATGCCGCCCATTTTATGTTTATCTAACGGCGTGGATAACGAGCCGCTGATCGCCGCAACGCTCGGAAAAGATAAAGTCATTTACGGCACAGTGACCACATCCGTCAGAAAGAAGAATGCCGGCGATATCGTCCTAGAAAAGTTAGGCGGGGTCGGGGTGGCGGCAGGGCATCCGCTTTCGGAAAAACTGGTTGAAGTTTTTCAACGAGCGTTTTTGAATGCCCGCCTCTATCCTCATGCCGAAAGCATGAAATGGTCGAAAATGTTCGCCAATTTGGTTTCCAACGCCAGCTCCGCAATTTTGGATCTGCCGCCCAAAGCGGTTTTAGCCGATAAAAAATTATACAAACTTGAAATTGACATGCTGAATGAATGTTTGGCGGTGATGAAAGCCTTGAACCTTGAAGTTGTTGACGTGCCTAACGTGCCAGTTCGCGCTTTGGCTTTTGCGGCACAATTACCGCTTTGGCTTTCGCAACCTGCAGTCTCGCGTGTGGCGGGCGGCAAACGCGGAAATAAAATGCCCTCCTTTCATATTGATTTACATTCCGGGCGCGGCAAAAGTGAAGTGGAATATTTAAACGGCGCAGTGGCGCGCGAGGGGCAACGCTTGGGCATTCCAACGCCCGTGAACGCCTTGCTCGCCAACACATTATTGGCGCTCACCAAAAAAGAAATCCCGCTGGAAACATACGCCCAACAGCCTGAGAAACTACTCTCGCAACTCGCGTAAAGCGCGTCATTTTTGAATTTCAAAGAAGAAAAAATATGTCAATCCAAATCAACAAACCCAACCCCAATGTGGAGCTTTACCTCCCCAACCGTAAAATCCTCTCCGCGCCGCGCGGCACGCGGCTGGAAGAATTCCTCAAGCCGGCTGAGCATGATTTTTCCGCGCCCATTGTCGCCGCGATCATCAATAACCAAATCCACGAGTTGACCTATCCAGTTATGCTGGAAGCCCAATGCGAACCAGTCACCATGCGTTCGGCGGATGGCGCGCGCATCTATCGCCGCTCGCTGGCTTTTTTATTAGATATGACCTTCGCGGAATTATTTCCCAAAGCCAAACTCTATATTGATCACTCCGTTTCTTCAGGCGGATTTTATTGTGAAGTGATTGGGCGCAAACCGCTCAACCAAAAAGAATTGAATCTGGTAAAAACCACGCTCAAAAAGCTGGTCAAACAAAACCTTCCGTTCAAACGTAAAGAAGTCCCCATTAAGCAGGCGATGGCTTACTTCAAAAAAAACGGCTACGAAGATAAACTGCGTCTGCTGGCGCATCGCCGCAAGGATTACCTCACCATGTATAGCTTGGGCGAAAAAATGAATTACATGCACGGCTATATGGTTCCCTCCACCGGCTATCTCAAATGGTTCGATTTGAAATTAGCGAACGGCGGTTTTCTCATTCAATTTCCGCGCCGCCATGCGCCCACCGCGCTCGAGCCAATGGGCAAGTATCCAAAATTGCTCAGGGCTTTTCGTCAATATGGCGATTGGCTGGAAGCTCTCAACATTGATAATGTCGGCGCGTTGAACGACGCTATTCAAGCGGGCAGGGCAGACGAACTGATTTTAGTTTCCGAAGCCTTGCACGAAGGTCATATCTCGCAACTCGCGCAACAGATCGAAGATCAAAACGCAAAAATTATTCTCATCGCGGGACCTTCTTCTTCCGGCAAAACCACCACCTCGCGCCGTTTGGCTGTGCAATTATTGGCGCGCGGCATTTCGCCCTATCCGCTGGAGTTAGATAATTATTTTGTAGATCGCGAAGATACCCCGCGCGACGCCGATGGACGTTTTGATTTTGAAACCATCGAAGCGTTAAACCTCAAACAGTTGGCTAAAGATTTGGAAAAATTGATCGGCGGCGAAAAAGTTCGCTTACCCAAATACAACTTCCGCGCAGGTAGAAGCGAAGCGGGCGATTTTGTCAAATTGGAAAAAGGTCAGCCGATTATTTTGGAAGGTATTCATGGGATGAACCCGCGCCTCATTCCCGACCATTGGGCTGATTCAGCGTTTCGGATTTATGTCTCCGCTCTGACACAGTTAAACCTAGACCGCCAAAACCGCATCTCCACAACCGATACGCGCCTCATCCGCCGCATCGTGCGCGATGCCCGCGAACGCGGCTATTCCGCTATGCAAACGCTCGCCAATTGGGAATCCGTGCGGCGCGGCGAGAAGCGCCATATTTTCCCATATCAAGAAAATGCCAATGTAATGTTCAATTCCGCGCTGGCGTTTGAGTTGGCTACCTTAAAACCTCTAGCGGATCCGCTCCTGCGGCAAGTGCCGTACAATGCCCCGGAATTTATCGAAGCCCGCCGCTTGCTCGCATTCTTGGAATGGTTCTTGCCGCTAGATGCAAGTTTAGTTCCGGCGAATTCAATTGCCCGCGAATTTTTAGGCGGCTCCAGTTTGAAAGATTTCAAAATTTGGCGCGGATAGATTAAGTAACGGCTACTTCCACGAAGTAGCCGTTACGTTTTAAGCTAAGGGAGCTTTGTGCATTGCGCCGGTCGCCTCATCATGTAAACGCACCGCTTCCGGCAAACTTAGCGCGCTGGAGCCGATCTGCTCCACAAACCGGCAGACGCTGAAATTGCGGCTGGCTTGTTCGTAGCTTTGTAACCAAGCTGTAAACGCCGCATCCACGCCCTCTTGCGGATATTTAACTTTATAAGCTTCCAAATTGATTCTTTTAGGCTTGGGAGTCAATCTGGCGCGGAAGCAGGCTTGCTTGATACAAAGCGTTGTATAGAGCAAATCACAGTTGAAATCTTTCATCATCTCTAATGTGGCGCGTTCGCTTGGGTCAAAATCCTTGCCCAATACAATGACGCGCGCGCCTTGAAACGTCTCGTAGAGGCGAAATGTCAGCGCCGCATATTTGGACGCGGCTAAATTACGCACCATCTCGTAAATTTGTTCTTTGGCGCTTTCTGCAGATTTCTTTTTGAAGAGTCCCGCAAAACCGGCGGGCTTGGGCTTATCAATGTCGAGGAACATCAGCCCTGCGCAATTTAGCACTCGCGCCCCATAGCGGTTGCGGGTGATGATGTTGCGCTCGTCCAGCGTTTGCAAAATTTCTTCGCGGATCTCGGCTTCGTAATCCTCAAAGAGATTGCGTTCGCCGCGAATCTGGCGTTTGACCTTTTCCATTTTTTCTTTGGCGCGGGAAGCGGCTTCGTCCAACGAGACGTTTGATCCGCCGTAAGTTGTCAGCGGTTTTAATTCGCCCTGGATTTCAATTTGCGCTTTTTCAGCCGACCAGTATTTATAGATTCGCATGAGACGCTCCTTTACTTGAATCGTTACAAAATTTTTTGTTCAACCAAACTTTCAGCCATACTCAGCACGGCTTCTTTGGGCGTGCGGTGAGTCCACTTCAAAATTTTTTCGGCTTGCGCGCTGGAGAGTTGGTAATCCCAATCTAAAGTGTTGACGATCAAGGAGATTTTTTTGTCAAAGCGCGCGAGTAAACGCACTAGAAAACTGGGAACTTGCAAGGTCGGAATTTTATAGCCGCGTTTTGAATATTCATTGTGCAAAATATCCGCGATTTCTTTTGTCCATAATTCTCCGGCGGAAACTAGAAAACGCTTGCCCGCCGCTTCTTTGGTCTCCATCCCGAGGATGATCGCCGAAGCCGCATCGCGCACGTCCACTATCGCCATTTTGATGCGGGCTGTGCCGGGGACTTGCCGCAACATGAATGTGCGAATCAATTCTGACGACGTGTTATAGTTTTGGTTGGGTACGGGTCCCAAAACAAAAGGCGGGTTGATGGCGACCATTTCCATTTTGTTTTTATTTTCAGAGCTGTTGATCCATTCCCAGGCGGCGCGTTCTGCGAGGGTTTTGCTCTTTGAATATGCCCCAATCTTATTTTCAACAATAGACCAATCCGCTTCGGTGAAGATTCTGTTTTCACTGGCATGTCCGGCGGAAACGGCGGCGTTTGACGAAACTTGCACGACTCGTTTAATGTGCGCGGCGTGCGCGAAACGCAAGACGCGCAAAGTCCCTTGTACGGCGGGGGCGATTAACTCGTCTTCGTCTTTGGGTTCGTCTAATGGAAATGGGGAAGCGATATGCAAAACATATTCGACGTCTTTCAACGCCTCGCGCCAACCTGCGTCTTGATTCAAATCTGCGGGCAGTAACTCCAGCCGATTGTTCGCCTGCGCTAACTTGGCAATGGATGCGCGGGTTTCATTTTCTTTTGATAATGAACGGAGCGTGCCGCGAACTTGGTAGCCTTTTTCTAAAAGCTGGGCAATCGTGTGAATGGCGATAAATCCGCTGGCGCCGGTGACGAGGATGGGTTTGGTTGAGATCATTTTAGATCAACCTTTTTAGTAATAAGATGATGATGACTCCGAATGCGCCGCAGATTAAATTGACTAAATCATTATCCAGCCATTTCCAGCCGCGCAGGTGAACGGTCTTTGTTCCGCAGGTGTGAAGCGGGTGCTTCTCGGTCTCTTTATTTTCTTTTGGGCAGAAGTACATAGCTTGCACTGTGCCGCCGAGGAATGAGTCGCAGAGGGAGCCGGAAAATCCGGCGAGGGTGATGATCGGGAAGACCGACCAATTATCAGCTAGGAGAGCGGCGAGGAAGGCAATTAAGGCAGACCCAGCTAAAGCGGCGAGCGTGCCGATTAAGGAGATTCCGCCGGAGGTTCCTTTTTCCACAATTTTTTTTAAGTTGGTGATCATGCGCGGGGGGTGCGGGTTTAATACGCCGAGTTCGGTTGCCCAGGTATCGGCGTTGACGGCGGCGAGCGAAGCGGCGAAGCATAACCATACCCACGCTTCGTTTGGATAAAAGAAATGTAGCGCGGCAAAAAAAGCGGCGATGCCGCCGTTGCCGAGGACTTGACCGGCATCCCGCTGACTGCCTTTGGAAAATTTTTCATCCAGATTTTGTTTTTTCTTTTTGAAGGCGCGGCTGAGGGCGGATGAGGTGATAAAAAAAGCCAGTAAAAGAATTGCCCATTGCCAACCGCCAACGCCAAAGATGATTGCGCCAATGCAGGCGGCGGCGATTGCGCCGCTGACGTTTAAGCTGTGAACTTTGTAGGCGAAGAAGGCAATGCCGGTTGCGATGAAAAAGCCAAAGATGATTTGCATGTTTTAGATGGGCGTTGTGATGATGAAAAGCATCGCTAATAAAAATAATAAACCCGTGAGGACGTTGGAACCCCAAACAATGAACGCCAGCGCGCGCTCGCGTTCCAGCCGATAAAAATATAGACCGGCGATCCAGCCGACGATGGCGAGCAACAGGCTGGCGACTGGAAAGATGATCAGTTGAGAAGCGGGAAGCGCTTCAAGCGGACTGCCGCTAAATTGCGTCCCGAGCGTAATTTGCGAAATGCTGGGGATGATCAGGCTTGCCCAAACAAATAAACCGACGTTCAAAAATAAAGCCGTGAGCCACAGATAACGCACCCAGTTATTTTCCCAAGCGCGCGTGATGACAAATGACGGATAAACGGATTTGGCTTCGGCGCGCGCGAGGCTTCCCATTTCGGTGGCGCGCGCGAAAGTTTGCGCGAGCGCGGCGGGTTCGGCGGGCGAGATCACAAAGACGCGCTTGGCGGTGGCGATCAATAAAAGTTTACGCGCATCGGCGGCGAGAAACTCCACTAACCCTAAATCTGGATGGCGGCGCGTGCCGACCAAACTGCCGGGCAAGGGCAGGGCGGGCAAACTTAACGGCTTGGTTAAATCGTCGGCTGGGCGCATCCATTCAATATCCGTCAGCGGGATCGTTTCAACGCGCAAGCCCCAATGAATTTCAAAACTATCACGATCCAAATGGTAATTTGCGCGCCATAAAGAATATCCGCGATACGCCAGCAGGGGAATGGGCGCGAATGCGAAAAATGAAATTAACAAGGCGATCAGCAATTGCGGACCGACGGCGGCGCGCGATAAATTCACGAACCCAAATGCCGCGACGATTGCCAGCCCAAAGATAATCACGCCGTGTACGATTAAGCCGCGTCTTTTGGGCGGGGGAAAATAGCCGACGTTCATCGTTACTGACCGCGCGTTTCTTCTCGAATGATCTGGCAAACATAATCCACTTGCGCTTCCGTCATCACGCCGCTGAATGGAACAGCCAGCCCGCGCTTGCCTAAATCTTCCGTCACCGGAAAATCGCCGGCTTGGTAGCCGAACTTCTCGACAATATACGGTTGTAAGTGAATCGGCAAAAAGTAAGGTCGCACGGGGATGCCGCGCGCTTCTAATTTTTTGGCAATTGCATCGCGGTTGATTTTTGGATTGAAGCGGATGACATAGACAAACCAAGACATGCGCGTTGTGGAAGTTGCGATGAAGGGGATTTCTACGCCGGGGATTTCGGCAAGCCGCGCTTCATACCACGCCGCCACCTGTTCCCGTTTCGAGAGAATTTCATCCAGCCGAGTCATTTGTGAAGCCCCCAGCGCGGCGGACATTTCGTCAATGCGGTAGTTATAGCCGAGATGGGTGTGTTGTAGCCATGTATCGCCCGGCGCGCGCCCCTGATTGCGTAAGGCGCGCATGAAGTTGGCGTCCCGCTCGTTATTTGTAATAATCACGCCGCCTTCGCCAGTGGTGATTTGTTTGTTCGGATAGAACGCGAAAATCCCATAATTGCCCAGCGTACCGGCTTGTTTGCCTTTATAGGTTGCGCCTAAGGCTTCGCACGAATCCTCAATGACCGTTAATCCGCGCTCTTGGGCAATTTGATTGAGCGCATCCATATCGGCGGGCTGACCGAAAACGTCCACAGGTAAAAGCGCTTTTAGGTCGCCATGTTTCTCGGCGCCTTTGCGCGGTAAATATTTCTCAATATTTTTTGCCGCCTCAGCGACCAACTCCGGGTTGATATTTCCGGTGCGCGGATCAATATCTACAAAGATTGGGATGGCGTTTTCAAATAATAAGGCGTTGGTGGAAGCGACAAATGAAAATGGCGTGGTGATGACCAAATCGCCTGCGCCAATGCCCGCCGCGCGCACGCATAAATGCAAACCGGCGGTGCCGGAGTTGACCGAGATGGCATATTTCGCGCCGGTGTATTCGCAGAACGCTTTTTCAAAATCGGCGGTGTGTTGACCCATGCTCAGAATCGGCGTGTTGATCACGTTGATCACCGCTTGTCGGTCTGCTTCGTTTAGGTCGGGAGAGGACATGGAAATTTTCATAAAACGTAGCCGTAATCCTTTAGCTTAGATGTTCGAGTAATTTATCAATTGGAACGAGTTGGTTGTCTTTTTCAGAACGCCGCTTAAATTCTACCATTCCGTTTTGCAGCGCTTTTTCGCCAACCGTAATTCTGAGCGGACAACCCAGCAAATCCGCATCGTTGAATTTTACGCCGGCGCGTTCGTCGCGGTCGTCGAATAAAACAGTTATGCCGGCGGCGGTTAATTGCCGATATAGTTCTTCAGCTTTGGCTTTGGTGTCTATGTTTTTGCCGGCAATGTGCATTAAGTAAACCTCAAACGGCGAAGCGGATTTTGGAAAGGCTAAACCTTTTTCGTCGTGATAAGTTTCCGCGAGGGCGAGCAGGATATTTTCAAACTCCAACGTGGATTGAGAAGCGGATAAACGGATAGCGGATAAAACGGAGAGGTTGCCGTTACAGTTTGGGCATGGGTCGTTCGCTTTGGCGCGCGCTAAATCGGCTGTGATTTCCGGCTGGTAATCTCGATTGCAATTTGTGTTGATGAAATGATAGCCAAACTCATTAGCGCCAGCCGCAAGGTTGGGGGAGCGTGGGATCAAATCGTCCACGATGATTAGCGCGTCTTTCAAGCCGATGGGCGAAGCGTACCCGGCGACCGCGCCGGACTTTGCGATGGCTTCTGCATCTGCAAGCTTTATTGCGCCGACGACGTTTTTTAGTTTCGCCTCGCTGAGAGTCATATCTCCGCGTAGGACGACGAAGATCAATTGATTGTCCGCTAGGCGCGTGAACATCAAGGCTTTGGCGGTTTGCTCTTTAGGGATGTTCAAGAAGTTTGCCAGCGCCTCGATAGTATTGCATTCGGGCGTGGATATTTTTTCAAGCGGTAGAATCGCGGCTTGGGCGAAGATTGTCTTTTTGAATTTAGCGGTTTCAATCGGCTCTGTATATTTACACGCTTCACAGTGGGCTAGTTCTAGATCGCCGGCGGAAAGCGGAAAGTAAATTTCGTTTTCGTTTGCTAACACGGAGAGCGTAGAAATGAAATCGTCTTTTGGCAATTGTTGTAAATGCGAAATGAAATGTTTACCTAAATCGGTTAGTTCGTTTTCACGAGTCACATAGTTTGCGCGCGCCAGCCAGCCAAAACCGCGACTGCGCATGTTGTTGGGAAATTCGCGCTGGGTTTGAATCTTGAGTTCTGTATATTTCATGGTTTATAAAAAAAGACCCTGAAAGTCTTGAAGACCTTTAGGGTCTGCTTACTCTATTCGCTTTTCTTTTTGCGCGGCGCTTTGGCAGGCTCGCTGAGCGGCGTGGTTGCGACTTCGGGGGGTGGGATTTGGATCGGCGTTTGCGCGATAGTCTCTTCAGCGGCGGCTTCTGCCGGAGTGGTTTCAGGAGCAGGCTCGAGATTAAGTTCGACCGTTTCTTCCGTCCGAATTTGCCCGCGTAAGAATGCGCCTTCTTCAGTGGCAAACGCGCTGGTGACTACGTCTCCCCACACTCTGCCGGAAGCGCGGATTTCTAATTTTTGGGTGGTGATGTTGCCGCGCACGGCGCCTGCCACAATCACGGTGTTGGCGCGCACGTTTTGACAGGTGACGCGCCCAGTTTCGCCGACAACCAACATACCGCGCAGGGCGATCTCGCCTTCAAACGCGCCTTCGATGCGCACGCCGCCAGAACCGTTGATACTGCCATGCCAAATGACGCCCGCGCCAAGCACAGACGTGATCCGTTCTACCGCTTGGACGGGTTGGGCTGATTCGTTTTTTGATTGATTGAGCGTTGGGGTAGTGTTGCGTTTGAACATCTGGCAATTTTACCCTTAAAATAAAACCGCCGGTTGCGCGCAACCGGCGGTAAGTTGAGCAAGCAGTTGAGCGGCTTACGGCGTTTTACCCGGCTTTCTCTTCCTTGTCTCCAATTTGTACGCCCATAATATTAAAGCCAGAGTCAATATATTGAATCTCGCCCGTCACGCGTTTGGATAAATCTGAAGCCAAAAATACCGCCGTATCGCCCACGTCCTCAATCGTCACGTTTTCGCGCAGTGGGGCGGCGTCGGCAAAGTGCTTGTACATATCGCGGAAGCCAGCCACGCCCGCCGCCGCCAGCGTGCGGATCGGTCCGGCGGAAATCGAATTGACGCGAATTTTTTGCGGACCCAAATCATAGGCTAAATAGCGGGTGGCGGATTCTAATGCGGCTTTGGCAACGCCCATCACGTTGTAATGCGGAGCGACCTTCACGGCGCCAGAGCCGTACGTCAAACACATCACCGAGGCGCCGGGGTTTAAGCATGGCAGAAAAGCGTGCGTGAGCGCCACAAACGAATAAACTGAAATATCTAAAGCGTTTCTAAAGCCTTCGCGGCTGGTTTCGTGAAAAGGTCGGCTTAATTCATCTTTACCTGCAAAAGCGATGGAATGTACCAACACGTCAATTTTGCCAAAATGTTTGGCGGCTTTTTCAGCGACCAACTTGATTTGATCGTCTTTGGTGACGTCGCATTCTTCCACCCATTGACAACCGACTTGCTCGGCTAATGGTCGCACTCGTTTTTCAAGCATTTCGCCGGCGTAACTAATCCCTAAATTTGCGCCTTCGCGTTTGAAAGCTTGCGTAATGCCCCAGGCGATAGAACGTTCGTTAGCCAGCCCAAAAATTAAAGCGTTTTTACCTTCAAGTAAACCCATTGTTCCTCCAAGATGATGATTCGATTTTCCAATCTTTGACCAGAAAGCGCCATGGTTTGGAAAGCCACGGCTCTGGTGTTTTATTTAAACCCACGCGCGCGCCAATCGTCACGATTTTATCCGAGATTTGAATGCCCGCTTCGATTCTTAACGGGGAAGTTGGCTCAGTCAGATCGGCATAGTTCTGGCTGAGAGTGATGCCCAATGCCTGAGTCAGTTTGCCGGGTCCGAATGTGTCGCGCCCATGCCGGCGCTCCATCATTAAATCCACGCCTTCTAGCGGCGCAATCGCCCGAATCAAAACGGCGGCTGGATAATTTTCCTTTTCAGTGACGGCGTTCAACATCCAATGATTGCCGTAGGTGAAGTAGATGTAGGCATGTCCGGCTTCGCCATACATGGGATCGGTGCGTTTGGTGCGCCTGGCTTTGGCATGGCAGGCGAGATCATCCTCGCCGATATAAGCTTCGGTTTCGACAATCGCGCCGACTAGTTTTTTGCCGTTGGAAATATGAATCAATTTTGCGCCTAGCAATTCGCGCGCGACAGTTAAGGTAGAACGCTCGTAAAATTTTCTAGGCAGGATCATTTTTTAGGTTGCGTTATTTGAACCTTGCGTCTCTTTGCAAAGTTAGCCGCAAGCCTTCTTCTAATTTGATCGAAGGTATAAAGCGCAATTTTTCTTTGGCGAGATTCAAATCCGCGCGCATTCGAGAAACGCCGCCCGAAGTTTGCGAGTTATAAACGACATTGGCTTTGCTATTCGTGACGCTCAAAATTTGATGGATCAACTCTTTGACGGAAGTCTCCGTCCCGGAGCCGATGTTGAGCGCCTGTCCGTTCAAATTGGGGGCGGTGGCAGAAGCGACCATCGCGCTGACCACATCATCCACATAAATATAATCGCGGGTTTGCGTTCCGTCTCCGTGCGCCACTAAAGTTCCGCCGCGCAACGCCTGCCGAAGATAATGCGGCACTACCGGCGGGTGAGAGGGCGGCAAGCGCTGACCGGGTCCATAAGCGTTGAAAATTCTCAAGCTGACAGTTTCAATATTCCACAAATTGCCAATTGTGCGGACGTAATATTCCGCGGCGAGTTTGGAAACTGCGTATGGCGAGCGCGGGTTGGGCGTGAGGGTCTCTTGAAGCGTAGATTCTGCCAAGTCGCCGTACACCGCGCCGGAGGAAGCCAGAACGACGCGCTTCACGCCCACATCCCGAATCGCTTCCATCAAAGCGACGGTTCCGCCAACATTGGCGTCGTTGTAATCGCGCGGGTATAAAACTGACTCCGGCACAGAGACGCGCGCCGCCAAATGATAGACGACATCCACGCCTTGAAGCAAAGTCCATAATTTGGGGCGGTCGCCCATTTCGCCGCGCGTCAGATGCACGTCCGGCGCGAGAGTTTTTGGGTCGCCAGTCGTCAGATCATCCAACCCGCGCACCTGATGACCTTCGCGCACAAGGTGGTTAGCTAAAGCCGAGCCGAGAAAACCCGCCGCTCCGGTGATTAAAAAATTCATATTAAAAGATTATAACCTTAATATTGCGGTGAAATTTTGATTGACTTTCATTTTCTAATATGTTATCTTTGGGCGAGTAGGAAAACAGTAAGTTCGTTGGCTTGAAGAACAGCAACTGCTCACGGTTTCACTGTGGGCAGTTTTGTTTTACCTCCGATGGAACGAACAGATTGACCTATAATGCCCGCATGGGTATGTAATGCCCGCATGGGTATAAAAATTTTTATTGCCATAGGAGGCAAAACATGTCTGAAAGAATTGTTGGTACAGTAAAGTGGTTCAATGGAACAAAAGGCTTCGGCTTCATCGAACGCGAAGGCGGAAAGGACGTTTTCGTTCATTTCTCCGCTATTCAAGGCGATGGTTACAAGAACCTGCAAGAAGGACAAAAGGTCGAGTTCACTGTTGAACAAGGTCCTAAAGGTCCTCAAGCCAGCAACGTAACTGTATTGAGCTAAGACAAGAAAAGAGGCTGATGTGAAAACATCAGCCTCTTTTTTATTTCTTTTAGCCGTTCGTTTTCATGCAAGAGTTGTCAGGCTAAAAGCCTGACTACAAAACTCTTTCGATAATTTTTATTTCCTCTTTCTCGGCGCTAACTTGTTTCTGGTCCAACTTGTTGGGGTATAAGCAGGCTTGGGCGGGCGGCGGGAATTGTCAGCGTGGGAATTTCTTCCTCGTCCAGAATCAGATTTGGGCGGGGCAGGAAGCGTGTAATTAAATCCATCCACTGTTTGTCGTTTAATTTCATGTCCCATGATTCGTTCAAGCGTGCGAATCATGTCTTTATCATCATCGGTGATGAGCGTGAAGGCATCGCCCGTTTTTTGTGCGCGACCCGTGCGACCAATGCGATGAATATAAGCATCGGCGGTATCGGGCATATCATAGTTGATGACGTGCGAAATACTTTGCACGTCAATGCCGCGCGCAGCAATATCCGTCGCTACCATGATGGGATGCGTGCCTGATTTGAAATCTTTTAACGCGGCTTGACGTTGATTTTGCGTTCGGTCGCCATGCAAACTGGTGACTTTGAAACCAGCCTGATGAATTTGTCGGGTAACTTTTTGGGCGCGATATTTTGTGCGTGTAAAAATTAAAACCGAATCGGTATCGGTCTGTTTTAATAATTCAAGCAATAAAGCGGATTTCAGATGCGCCGGCACAGGATACAAAGCATGGGTGACGGTATGCGCAGGTTTGATAATGCCCATTGAAATTTTTTGCGGTTGCTTTAACGATTGTTGGGCAAGTAATTCAACATCAGGCGGAAAGGTCGCAGAGAAAAACATCGTCTGTCTTTTTTCTGGCACAGCCTTCACAATGCGGCGCACATCCGGCAAGAAGCCCATATCAAACATTCTATCGGCTTCATCCAAAACTAAAATTTCAATATGATTCATTTTGGCATGACCCTGTGCGATTAAATCTAACAGGCGACCTGGGCAAGCGACTAGAATCTCAGCCCCATTTTTTATGGCTTGAATTTGTGGTTGCGCTCCGACTCCGCCATAAATGGCTGCGCTCCTCAACTTTGTGCCCACCGACAATGTTTTAATGACATCGTTAATCTGGTCTGCAAGTTCTCGGGTGGGCGCAACGATTAATGCCCGCGCAACATGTCTTTGCCCATCCAACAATTTATTTAAAATGGGTAATACAAACGCGGCAGTTTTGCCTGTGCCTGTTTGAGCCGTGGCGATGACGTCTCGTCCGCGCAGTGCGGCGGGGATGGCGGCTTCTTGAATGGGCGTGGCAGTTTCATAACCTGCTTTTTGAATCCCTGCCATTAAGCGCGGGTTGAGTTGAAATTGAGTAAAGTTCAAATGGAATCCTTCGCGTAATTGTTAATTTGAATTTTCAATTGTGAGATTATAGCGCTCGAATATTCGTTTACGGCATTTACCCGCTTTCGGGAAATGTCTAAAGGAATGGGCTAAAGAGCCTTTCGCCGCAGAGAGATTTCAGAAGGATTTCTCCGCGTTCTTTGTGCGCTCTTTAGACGCTCCCCGCTTTTAACATCCATTACGCTGGTCGAATATTGTAATTAGGAGCGTCGCGCCGAAATTGATAATTATCAATAATCGCCTGAATTACTTTGCTTTGAAATTCGGTCACTTCTTTGAATTCAAAACCTAAATTGAAATATTGCGGGCTGAGGTCGGGTTGATGCCAAGCCACGCGCGCCGGAATGGTGATCCGCAGGGCGGTGACGCCGGGCAATTCGGGCAGTTCGATCGCCAGCGTCAGTTCGGTAGATTGCGCGATTTCTCTTTCGCTGATGACCATTGCGCCTAATAAGTTTAAGTCGGCAAGGTATCCAATCAAAAGACCGCCGTACAGATCATACACTTGCGTATACGCCATCAAACTCTTTCGCTCTTGTTTTCGCCGTTCCTGCATAGCGCCTCCGTTTCAAATACTATACACGAATTCAACTTGTTTGGCATTACTATTTTGTGGTAAAACTACGCCCATGCGATGGATATACCTTTCCCCACACCTTGACGATGCCGCGCTCTCTGCCGGCGGATGGTTGTACGATCAAGCGCAGGCGGGTCACACAGTTGAAATGTGGACGCTCATGTGCGGACAACCGCCTTTTAGCGAACTTTCCAAATTTGCCAAATCAATCCACGAATCGTGGGATTTGACGACCTCCGCAGAAGTTGAGCGCGTGCGTAAAGCCGAAGATCGGCGCGCCGCGGAAATTCTCGGCGCAAAACCAGTTTATCTTGACTTTTTAGATTGCATTTACCGCCGCGGAAAAAATGGCGAATGGCTTTACGATTCGGCTTTACGCGGCGAACCGCACCCAGAGGATGCCGGCTACTCTGTCGAAATTGCCAAGGAACTCAAAGCCCGCCTCCAACCGGA
Organism: Anaerolineales bacterium; assembly: GCA_020847355.1. Classification (GTDB taxonomy): domain Bacteria; phylum Chloroflexota; class Anaerolineae; order Anaerolineales; family Villigracilaceae; genus Villigracilis. The sequence continues at coordinate 16,500 of JADLCG010000080.1, forward strand.
CGATCAAGTGATCTGTCAATTTAGCATTGGCAAACACGTGGACCATGTCGTCGTGCGGCAAGCCGCCGAGTCGTTGGGTCGTCCGTTATATTACATGGCAGACATCCCTTATCTATTCAATCACCCCGATCATTTAGACCCGAACCGCGCCGGTTTTACGGAAACGCTATATCCGGTCAGCGAGACTGGCGTCCGCTTGTGGCAGGAGGCGGTTTTAGCGTACTTCTCGCAAATGAGCATGTTGTTCAAAACCCCCGAAGCCACGCGTGAAAAAATCGCGCAATACGCGCAGGCTAATCACGGGCTGAGAATGTGGACGAAATAAAATAGAAAGCGGCGAATATTCGCCGCTTTTGTTTACCCTACTTTTGGGTCTTGAAACTGGTTTTGAATCGTGATATAGTATGCGCGTTTTCTGGACGAGCCAGAAATTTTTTATTTCATTGCACCCCTGTAAAGAGGTGCAAAATTCTATCTAGCAGGGTATCAC
>JADLCG010000081.1 GCA_020847355.1 Anaerolineales bacterium
GTAGGGCTATCGCATTTGGATTTTTATCCGCTAATCTGCGCCAATCTACGCGATTTTTTTAGAAAGATTAGCGTGAATTCGTGAAGATTGGCGGATTCTGAAACTAAATCACCAAAGGTTGGGTTTCAAAATTTTCAAATGCGATTACCCTAGGTGGCTGGCTTACAAAAAAATAAGCGGACGATTTTTATAATCCATGCTTCGCGGCTCTTGGTATAATCGCTCCACTATGAACTTGAAATACCATATCTGGACTGAAGGTTGTCAAATGAACGTGGCTGACTCGCAACGGGTCGGCTCTTCGTTGGAACACCTCGGCTACACTTTGACTGAAACCGCCGAAGAAGCCGACGTGATTGTGCTCAATACTTGCGTGGTGCGCCAACAAGCGGAAGATAAAGCGATGGGGCGGATTACTTCGCTGGCGCCATTGAAAAAGAAAAATCCCAACTTGGTGATCAATGTGATGGGTTGCATGGTGGGCGTGCGCGGCGCGGAAAGGTTACGCGCCAAACTGCCGTTTGTGGATGTGTTCTCGCCGCCCTCTGACCCGGGTCCGTTGATTTCACACCTCACGCAAGGCGAGATTCGTTCGCTGGAAGATTCTGAAACCACCCGCCGTTTCTTAATGATGGACGATGAATTAATCCTGCCGGTCGCCGAGCAAGGCAAGTTGATCAGCGCGCATGTGCCGGTGGTTTACGGCTGTTCGCACGCTTGCACATTCTGCATCATCCCCTACCGGCGCGGCGTAGAGCGCTCGCGACACGTGGGCGATATTGTCGGCGAAATTCGTTCGCTGGCAAAACAAGGCGTGAAAGAAATTACCTTGCTGGGACAAATTGTAGATCGTTACGGCAAGGATATTCCAGACGGACCCAACCTCGCCGGATTGTTACGCATCATCCATGAAATTGAAGGCGTGGAACGCATTCGCTTCTTAACCTCACATCCCAATTATTTTGGCGACGATCTCATTCAAGCCATCGCCGAACTGCCGCGCGTCATGCCGCATATCGAATTGCCCATTCAAGCGGGCGACGACGAAGTGCTTGAAAATATGAAACGCGGCTACACCCAACAACAATATCGCGATCTAATCGCCAAGATCCGCGCGCAGATTCCAAACTGTTCAATTGCGACGGATATCATCGTCGGTTTCCCCGGCGAGACCGAAGAACAATATATGGAGACTCACCGCCTCTTATCGGACCTCAAACTGGACGTGGCGCATCTGGCGCGTTACTCCACCCGCGAAGGGACCGTCGCTTCGCGCCGCATGGAAGACAATGTTCCCGAAGAAGCTAAACTGCGCCGCTTACATGAACTCGATGAACTGCAAGAAAAAATTGTAGACGAAATCAACCAAAAATACCTCGGCGCAAAAGTGGACGTGCTGTTTGAAGAAAAAGTCAAAGACCGTTGGCGCGGCAGAACCCCCACCAACAAACTGGTCTTCGTCGAATCCGAAGACGACTTGCGCGGCAAGATTCTCCCCGTCACGATCACATGGGCGGGACCGTGGTCTATGCAAGCGCAGTTACAAAAACAACCCGAATTAATCACGTTATAGAGCGAGATAACCTCTCGCTCTATTTTTTGGGAGTTATAATTTCCTCATCCGCTTCGCAAATTCGACAACGCCATTCGTCAGGTCAACGCCATGCCCCACTTACACAAACCGCTCGCCAAACTCGCCGCTTGGATTTTGCTCAGCGCCGCCGCGCTCTCTCTGAAACTTGAGCCTGCCCAAGCGCAGGCGGGCATCGTCGTGGAAAATGCCAAAGCCGAGATCGTGTTTGGGAAGACAATCGCCTTTTCAGCCAAGATCACTGCCCCGATCCCCATCCAACAAATCTCGCTTCTATTTCGCGGCATCAACGAAACGGTTACGCGCGTAGAAACTGTACAATTTGACGCGGACGGCAACGCCAGCTTCGTTTACGATGCGAGCCAAAATATTTTCCCGCCGTTCAGCAAAATTGTTTTTTGGTATCAAGCCACGCTCGCAGACGGCAACACCTACACCAGCCCGCAAACTGAAATCAACTATGACGATAACCGCTTCGCTTGGCGCGTAAACACCCGCGCCAACATCAGCGTGCATTGGTACGCCGGCGACGACGCTTTCGGCGCCGCCGCTCTGGATGCCGCCGGAGCGGGCGTGATCGCCTTCAACAATCTTTATCCGGTTGCCTTTGACCAGCCCCTGGATGTTTATATTTATTCCAACGCCGACGATCTCCGCTCCGCTTTGCCTTTTGGCGGCACAGATTGGATCGGCGGACACGCCCACCCTGAAAATGGCGTAGCCCTCGCCGCCATTGCGCCAAACGATTCGCAAAAGATCGAAATGGAAACCATTCTCCCGCACGAAATCGCGCACATTCTCATGTATCGCGCTCTAGGCGAAAACTATTTCAAACAACCCGCTTGGCTGTTGGAAGGCGTGGCTTCAAATATGGAACTTTATCAAAATTTAGGCTATGACGAAGCCCTGCGCGACGCGGCTTCTAAAAATTCATTAATCCCCATGCAGGATTTATGCGCCTCTTTCCCCGCCGATTCAGGCTCCGCCTATTTGGCTTATGCCCAAGCTGAAGCATTCATCAAATACATTCGCGGCGCGTACGGCAACGGCAAAATCGCGGCGCTAACCGGCGCCTACGCCGAAGGCTTGGATTGCGAAATCGGCGTCACCAAAGCGCTCGGCATTCCGCTCAATCAATTAGACCAAAACTGGCGTGAAACGGAGTTAGGTCAAAACGTATTTGGCGCCACGCTTAAAAATCTCGCGCCCTATTTAGTTTTAATGGCGCTGGTTCTCAGCGTGCCGATTTGGGGCGCGCTTGATTTCTTGATCAACCGCCTGCGCTATGGAAAAAAATAATCTGATCCAAGCGCACATCACCGTCAAAGGGCGCGTGCAAGGCGTTGGCTTTCGCGCTTATGTGGAACAAGCCGCCCGACAAATTGGCGGCATCACCGGCTGGGTGCGCAATATCGGCTGGGATACGGTGGAATGTCTCGCCGAAGGCGAAAGCCAAAACATAGAGCGGCTGATTGCATTGATCAAAAAAGGTCCGAGTTTGGCGCGGGTGGATACGTCTGAAGTCAAATATGCGGATGCGAGCGGAGAATACGCCGGGTTTGGCGTCAAAAGAAGCGGCTAATTAAAAACCCAATCCTTTTTCCTTGAGCGAAACCCACTTACCCAAGCCGATCACCAAATGATCCAGCACGTCAATATCTAAAAGTTTGCCAGCTTGCACAATCGCGCGAGTCACCGCCGCATCGTCTGGGCTGGGGGTTGGATCGCCGCTAGGGTGATTATGAATCACAATCACCGCCGAAGCATTAATCCGAATCGCGTCTTTGAACAACTCCCCCACCCGCACTTGCGAAGAATTGACCGAGCCTTTATACACTTCGACAATTTCCAAAACGCGGTTCCGGCGATCTAATAACATCACGCGCAAATGCTCCTGCTCCAAAGCGGACATGTCATATTGAACCAAAGCCGCCGCATCCGCCGGGCTGGAGATCACCGGCTTCTCTTCCGGCGCTTCGAGCGTCAGCCTTCTGCCAAGTTCAATCGCCGCCTTGATCTGAGAAGCTTTAGCCTTGCCGATCCCATGCTGATTCTTCAATTCCATAAACGGCGCGCGATGAAGCCCGCGCAATCCGCTAAATTTGATCAGCAGTCTCTGGGCGACAGCCACGGCATTTTCGCCTTTCACGCCCACGCGCAAGAGGATCGCAATCAACTCCGCGCTAGTCAAGGCTTGCGGTCCCAGCGCCTCCAAACGCTCACGCGGGCGTTCTGAAGCGTGCAAATCTGCGATACGGTAGGCAGGTTGTTTGGCGTTGGCTTCGGTCATCAGAGAATACTCCTTTGCGGACGATCTCGCTATCTTTTTACCTTTTGACTGGCAATCAGCGGTTTCCTATTCAGAACTCTCACGCCGAGGATTGTCAAACCGGAAATAATCGCAATCAATATAAAGTTTTTAGCTACGCTCCTGATTAAGCGGCTTAGGCTAATTGAATCGTCGCGCCCGCCCCGTTCAGGCTGATTAATCTGCGGCTGAGGCTGAGGCGGCGTAAATTGCTCGGCGGGGCGCTCGTCGCCCTGACTTAAGCCGGGCAAATCATCCGGCATGGATTGAACGCCAAAATATAAGCCGAACCCAAAAATAACAGCCGCAACAAATACAATTAAAAAACGAGATAAGAATTTCATCTGCGCGCTCCTAAATGCCGTCTTCTTCAACTAAAACTGGGTTCTCAATCTTCTTCTCTTTCGCAAACGGAGCTATGAAGATTTTGACAAAAGCCGCAGTGAGCCAATCCCAGCGTAAAGCAATATGAACGGCGATAATCAGCAAGGTCAGGTTGGCGGAAAGATCATGAATTCGCTTCCATGCCCCGCGCCCAGCCATTTCAATCCCCAAGGCGGGGATCACTTTTTCTGAAATCGCAAAGCCGCTGACGATCAACGTAATGAAGCCCAAAAAGAGGGCAATCGAAAGCAAATAGTTGAGGCGCGAACTATGCAAAAGTTTTACAAAGAAACGGGACGTTAACTTCATAAACCAATCCCAATGTAAAACAAAATGCACGATCAAGACGGCTACGGCGGCGGTCGTCAACCATTCGTGAATGGAAATGCCGCTCGCCCCCGGCTCCATCGCGA
>JADLCG010000082.1 GCA_020847355.1 Anaerolineales bacterium
GCTGGTCCGCTGGTGCGTTTTTTCTATATCATCTTGCCGCTCATCTCCCCCGCCATCTTCTTTACCATCGTGATCAATTTGATTTCAATTTTTGGCGGCGTGATTCTGTTGGATCGCGGCAACGGTTTTAGCGGCAGTTTCTCGCCTTATGACGGCTACATCTCTTACATTCTCTTCAACGAAAGAGATTTGGGCTACGCGGCTAGCTTGGCTTGGTTCTTTTTAGTTTTAGCGATGATCGTAGTTGTGGCTTTATTCTCCAGCGCGCGCAAATGGGTCTATTACCCAGATCAGGAAGCCTAAAATGAAATCATCTAAAAAGCGGTTCGCTCCGCAAGCCTGGCTCTCGTTTCAAAATTGGGAAAAACTGGGCAATAGCTTGCTCAATTTTTTCGTCCTTGTTTTTTTAGTCGCGTATCTTTTCCCTATGCTGTATATGGTGGCAGTATCGCTGATGGAAACCCAACAACTCTCCGATGGCAACGCGCCCGCTTACCCGGCGCAACACATCCGTATCGCTTATCAAGGTCAAAGCTATGCCGTTTACAAAGTTCCTTTTGAAGCTGGGCAAGTCCGCGAACTGGCGTTGATTAAACCTGGGCGCACCTCCAGCGAATTTATTGATCCCGCCAACCCGCAGGCGGGCGTCATCGTTTGGGAGGGCAACTGGCGTAAGTTAATTGGCGTTTATAAATTTCATCTTACGTTTGAAAATTTTGAACGTCTCTTCAACTACCCGCCGCTGGGAAAAATGATTCAAAACACGCTAGTTATGACCTTGCTCGCCGAGGTTGGCGTTTTGTTTTCATCCATCATCGTCGCTTACGGCTTTTCAAGATTTCCATTGCCCGGCGGAAATATCTTGCTCTATATCTTGATCGTCACCATCCTCATCCCCGAAAAGGTGACGCTCATCCCCACTTATTTTTTCTTCGTGCGCGTGTTGGATTGGAACGGAAGTTGGCTTCCGATCCTTCTGCCGTTTTTCTTTGGGAACGCCGTCTATATCATCTTCTTACGGCAAAATTTCAAAAGCCTGCCCAAAGATTTAGACGAAGCCGCCATGCTGGACGGCGCGGGACCGTTACGCATTTTATTTCAAGTGCTTCTGCCGCAAATCTGGCCCGCCGTCATCACCGTTTCATTGCTTCATTTCTTTTACATGTGGAATGAAACCCGTCAGGCGGCGCTCTATCTCAGCATCAGCCGCGATCTGGCGCCGATTTCGTTTGGCATTCAAAACTTCCAAAGTTTGAGTCCTATTCAAAATCAACTGCAAGCCAGCGCATTGATTCTGATGGCTGTGCCGGCGTTGGTTTTATTCCTCTCGCAAAAATATTTCATGCGTGACGTGATCGTCACCGGAATGGAAAAATAATTATGCTTCGCAATCCTAATCATCGCATTGTCTTGGGCATTTGGTTTGGCTGGGCGCTGATCATGCTCGGCTATCACGTCTTTGTGCCGGCGCGTTTCACCGTCAAGCCGCCAGATTACGCGCTGGAATGGACTGCCGCCGAAACCAGACCCGGCAGTCAAAACGGGAAAATCTTTCTCAACGAACCTTTTCTCAACCGTCATGTTTCCTGGGATTCGGAATATTATCTGGCGATTGCCGTTTCCGGCTATGAAGCGCCTACGATCATTCGAATCAACGGCAAGATCGGCGCTAGCGTTTCATCCGCCCCAACGTATTGGCCCTTTCGCGTTTATATTTCTAGCTCCAGCGGTTCGGGAATTCCATTAAGTTACGCATTCTTTCCGCTTTACCCCATTATGATCAATCTTTTTGCTCTGCCGCTTTCCATCTTTGGGCTGAACGCAATTGCCACCGCCACGCTGGCAGGCGTGATCGTCTCAATGCTCGGCACGCTCGCCGCTATGTTTGCGATCTATGAATTCGGCAAAGACGATTTAGACGAAGCCGGCGGGTTACGCGCCGTATTTTACATGCTCATCTTCCCCAGCGCGTTCTTCTTTGCGGAAATCTATACGGAAGGCTTATTCGTCGGGTTGGCGTTCAGCAGTCTGTTATTGTTGCGGCGCGGGCATCGTAACTGGGCGGCGCTGATCGCAGTCCTCGCCACTTTTACGCGCGCAGTCGGCGTCACGCTTTTCATCCCGCTTTTAATTTCCTGGATCAAAGATTGGGATTGGATGGAACTCGATTTGGAGTGGCGGCAAATTTATTATCGCGGCTTGCCGTGGCGCGCCATCTTCAACGGGCTGATCATTCTCGCGCCGGTCATCGCGTTCTTCCTCTGGCGCATTTCATATTACGGAATGGCTTTCAGCCTAGTGGAAGATGAATACTTCTCGCGCCAATTTCTGGCGTTTGGCAATACCTTCCTCTGGTGGTCTGAAGGTTTTAGAGCCATGTTTGGAAAAATCCCCAACGCCGCGGCTTACTATTTCGTCGAATGGCTGGGAATTATCATCGGCTTCACGGCTTGTATCGCCGGCATGAAACGCCATCCTGATTTAGCGATCTTCGGCTTTCTCGTCGTGTTTCTCTCTTTCACCAGCGGACCCGCGCAAGGCATGTATCGCTATGTGCTCGGCGCGCCGCCTGTCTTTTTATTTCTTAGCCGTCTCGGTAAAAACCAAATTTTCGATCGCGTGTGGACGATTGCCAGCCTCCTGATCATGGGCGTAATGTGTACGATGTATATGTTCCACATGTGGGCAGGCTGATTGCCTTTTAGCATGAAGGCGAAATCATTTCAGGCTCAGCCTTGTTTTATAATAGCAAGGCTATGTCCATATTTTCAGATAAACGCATCCTCCTCGGCGTCACTGGCTCAATCGCCGCTTATAAAAGCGCCGACCTAGCCTCCAAGCTGACGCAAGCCGGCGCACAGGTAGACGTAATCCTCACGCAGGCTACCGAAAAATTTATCACGCCGCTCACCTTTCAATCCGTCACCGGTCGCCGCGTTTATACCGACGCGGATCTATGGGGCAACGAAGCGCACGTCCTGCATATTGGGCTGAGCAAAAACGCCGATTTGCTCCTGATTGCGCCAAGCACAGCCAACACCATCGCCAAACTGGCGCACGGTCTCGCGGATAATTTACTCACCGTCACAGCCCTCGCCGCAACCTGCCCGATCTTGATCGCTCCGGCGATGGATGGCGGCATGTTTGAAGCGCCCGCGACGCAAGCCAACCTCGCCACGCTTAAAACTCGCGGCGTGACTTTCATCGGTCCCGCCGAAGGACATCTCGCTTCGGGTCTCAACGCTAAAGGACGCCTGCTCGAGCCATCCGAGATTCTTGGTCATACCCGTATCATTCTCGGCAAACACGGAAACCTCGCCGGAAAAAAAGTAGTCGTCACCGCAGGCGGCACACAAGAAGCCATTGACCCCGTGCGGATCATCACCAATCATTCTTCCGGCAAACAGGGCTACGCTTTGGCGCAAGCCGCGCTCGACGCCGGCGCAGAAGTGACCTTAATCACCACGCCCAGCGCGTTAACGCCGCCCATTGGCGCAAACCTGATCAAAGTGAAAAGCGCCAAAGAGTTATTGAACGCCGTATCGAACGAATCCGCAGACGTGTTGATCATGGCGGCGGCGGCGGCGGATTTCCGCCCAAAAGTCATCGCGCAGGATAAAATGAAGAAACGCGACGGCATTCCGCAGATCGAACTCGAAGTGACAGAAGATATTCTGAAAAGCGTAGCAGGCTTGGGGTCCGGGAAGCGGCGCTTTAAAATCATGGTGGGGTTCGCGGCAGAGAGTCAAAATCTGCTTGAAAACGCGGAAGAGAAATTAAAATCCAAAGGCTTGGATTTAATTGCCGCCAACGATATCTCCGCCAAAGACGCCGGTTTTGAAGTGGAGACCAATCGCATTACGTTGTTGTTTGCAAGCGGGATAAAAGAAAGCCTGCCATTGATGAGCAAGGTTGAGGCGGCTGAAAAAATTATTGAGCGTATCGCTACGCTGGTGGAGTGAAAATGCGAATTTTAGTTATGTCTGATATTCATGCGAATTACACCGCGCTCGAAGCCGTGCTAAGAGACGCCGGCAAAGTGGACGAGACTTGGTGTCTTGGCGATTTGGTCGGTTATGGACCAGACCCTAACGCCGTGGTAGAAGAAGTGCGCGAAATTCCTAACCTAACTTGCTTGATGGGCAATCACGACGTAGGCGTGATCGGCAGAATGCCGCTGGAGACTTTCAACGGAGATGCGCGCCGCTCATTGATGTATCACGAACAGGTATTAACTACCGATAATTTGGACTACTTGAAAACTTTGCCAATGGTTGCCAAAGAACGCAATGAAGCGACCATCGCGCACGGCAGTCCGCGCGACCCGTTGTGGGAATATATTTTGAATTCACTGACCGCCCGAGCAAATTTTGAACACTTCAACACGCCGTGGTGTTTTGTAGGTCATTCCCATATTCAATGTATGTTCGTGTTGAACGAAGAGACGAAGCAAATCTTGCTCGATCAAACCAAACCGGATACGACGATTCAACTTCACGCTAAAATGATTCTCAACCCGGGCTCGGTGGGTCAGCCCAGAGACCGCGACCCACGCGCCGCTTATGCCATTTACGATAGCGCCGCCAAAACTTGGACGCCGAAGCGCGTGCCTTACAACATCGCCGAAGTGCAAGCGCGTATCCGCGAGTTGAAACTCCCTGAAAAACACGCCGCGCGCCTCGCTGAAGGCTGGTAGCAGGGAACTATTTTTGATCAATCCCGTCTTATAGGAAGCAGAAATCAAAGAAAGTAAAGGAGAATATGAAATGAAAAAGATTTTGCCTTTTATTTTGCTTGCCAGTTTCCTACTTGCGGCTTGCGGCGCATCGCGCGCGGCTCCGCAATACACGACCGATTCTTTCGCCACCATCGGAGCGCCCTTGCCGCTTGACGAAGGCGTAGCCTACGAGGCGGCGCCCAGCGAAGATAGCGCTACCGGCTCTGGCGGCCAGGCTTCGCAGGTGGAGCGCATGGTGATCAAAAACTCAGACCTGACGATTGTGGTTGCCGACGTGGAAAGCCGCATGAAAGAAATTAACGATCTAGCTCCAAAACTTGGCGGCTATGTCGTTTCTTCTAATTTATATCAAAGCTATACCAACAGTTCCGTGCAAGTCCCCGAAGCGAACGTCGTCATTCGCGTGCCTTCCGAAAAGTTGGAAGAAGCCTTAACCGCGATCAAAAAAGGCGCGGTTGAAGTGCAAAACGAAAGCATTTCCCGTCAGGACATTACCGCCGATTATACGGATATGAAATCGCGCCTCAAGAATCTCGAATCCGCCGAAGCGCAACTCGAAGCCATTATGAAAGACGCCACCGAGACCGAGGATGTGATCAACGTCTTCAACCAATTGACGTATTACCGCGAACAGATTGAGTTGATCAAAGGGCAAATGAAGTATTCCGAAGAGTCTGTCGCGCTCTCGGCAATCACGATCAGGCTGGTCGCCGAAGAGACTATTCAGCCGATCAAAGTCGCCGGTTGGGAGCCAAAAGGCGTGGCGCGCGACGCGATTCAAAACTTGGTGTATTTCTTCCAAGATTTTATAAGTTTCATCATCTACTTCATCCTCAACACGTTACCCAAGTTGATCGTCATTGGTATTCCGCTCTATCTAATCTTCCTTGGGGTTCGCGCAGTGTACCGCAAAATGCGCGGCGGTAAAAAGAAAGCCGAAAAACCAGCCGAAGAAAAGAAATAACCGTCCAAAAAAGAAGCCGCCGTTGAGCGGCTTCTTTTTTGCGTCGCTACGATTGGTATAATCGCAAAATGGATTCATTAATTCAAAACGCAAAAAATCTTTTCAACGTGCAACTCACCGGCGGGCAGATTGCGGCTTTACAGGTTTATGAAAAAGAACTGATCGAGTGGAATCAAAAATTCAATTTAACCGCCATCCGCGATTCCGAATCCATCCGCGTGAAGCACTTTCTCGATTCGTATTCCTGCGTGTTGGCTTGGAAGACGACTCCCCCACTGCGCTTGATTGATATAGGCACTGGCGCGGGGTTTCCGGGCATCCCCTTAAAAATTATCTACCCCGCTATGCAGGTAGTCTTGGTTGAATCGGTCGGTAAAAAAGTCGCATTCTGCCAGCACGTCATCAACAAACTTAGACTGCAAGATATTCAAGCGCTTCAAGCCCGCGCCGAAGATCTTGGTCAGAAATCGGAACACCGCGAAAAATATGATTGGGCAATCGCCCGCGCAGTGGCGCAGCTTAATGTCTTGAGCGAATATCTTTTGCCTTTGGTGAAAATCGGCGGACACGCGCTCGCGCAAAAAGGCGAAAGCGGACCCGCCGAAGCGCAGTCCGCTGAAAAAGCAATTCACATTTTAGGCGGGAAACTCAAACAAATGCTTCCCGTTCACCTGCCCGGCGTAGCGGACGAGCGCTTTCTGGCGTTGATTGAAAAAGTCGCCGCCACGCCTAAAAATTATCCGCGCAAGGCGGGCATCCCGGCAAAGACTCCGCTCTAAATTATTTTCGCGGGCGCACAACGCCGCCGCTCACATCCCAAATTTCCGAGCGCGCAATAAAATCATTGACAAACAAACTTGTATCCGTAGTCGTAAATAAAACCTGCTCGCCGCGATTGACATACTTCAGCAAATCGGCGCGGCGATTCAAATCCAATTCCGCCATCACTTCATCCAGCAAAATCACGGGGCACTCGCCAGAGCGTTCTTTCATCCATTCCACTTCCGCAAGTTTCAACGCGAGCAAAGTTGTGCGCAACTGTCCGCGTGAGCCGTAATTCCCCACATCCGCCTTGTTGATCAGAAAACGCAAATCATCGCGGTGCGGGCCAATCGTCGTTACGCCGCGCGCAATTTCTTCAGCGCGCAGACTCTTTAATTTTTCAAGAAAGCCATTTTGAATTTCATCTAATTCAATTCCCGAACGATCAATCGCGGTATCAAGTTTCAAACCAAATTGCCCGTTTGGTTTGGGTAGCGGATCATAAGCGGGTTCATAGGCGAGGCGCAAAATTTCAGTTCCGCGAGTCAACTCGTGATGGATGCGCGAAGCGAAGCGCTCAATCTCTTGCACGGCTTGGATTCTCCACAAGATGATTTGCGCGCCAAATTTGACCAACGTCTCATCCCACGCTTGAAGTTGGTTGCGGTTTCCTCCATTTTCATTCAACGCTTTGAGGAGCGCATTCCGCTGAGCCAAGGCTTGTCCGTACTCGCTTAAAACGCGCGCATACGCCGGAATGGTCTGCGCCAGCGCCAAATTGAGATAACGGCGGCGCTCTTCGGGCCCGCCTTCAATAATCTGCGACATTTGCGGAACAAAAATCACCGCATTGAAATGACCGATGATATCGCTGGCATGGCGCTTAACGCCGTCCAACAAAATCTCTTTACGCAGTCTTTGTCCGTTCACGCCGCTGGGTTCAAGGATCAAACGAACTTCCAAACGATGCTTCGTTTTGCCGCGCTGATAATCCGCAACCAAGCGCGTCACCGCCAATGAATTTTTAGCCTCATGGAAATTGATAATTTGCCGCTCGGCATGAGTCTGAAAAGAAGTGAACGCGGCCAAGAAGTAAATCGCTTCAAGGACAGAAGTTTTTCCTTGCGCATTACTGCCAACCAGCAAAACCGTCTGTTGCGGAATTTCCACATCCAGACGGGCGAGACTGCGAAAGTTGGTGAGCGAGAGATGTTTGAGATACATGGAGTCGCAGTGCGTAATTTAATCCAGCGCTACTTCTTCGTCTTCTTGCGGTTTCCAAACGCGCACGGCTTTATCCGTAAACATCACGCCGTTCAAATGATCAATCTCATGCTGGAAGATGCGCGCCATCCAGCCGTCTAGTTTTAGCTTGAGCGGTTGTCCATGCCGATTGAGCGCTTTGACCTGAATTGCGGCGTGTCTTTCCACCTCGCCCAACAGCCCGGGGATGGAAAGACAACCCTCCACGCCCATTACTTTTTCATCCGAAACTTTGGTGATTTCAGGGTTAATGATGACGTACAATTTTTTGGGTTTTGGCGGAGCGTCCTCATTTTCTTCATCATCCTCTTGTTCCGCGTATTCAATCACCGCCAATTGCATGGGCAAATTGATTTGCGGCGCGGCCAGCCCTACCCCAGGCGCGTCGCGCATGGTTTCAATCATATCGTCAATTAAAGTTTGCAGGTCTTTATCAAATTTTGTGACTGGTTTTGCCTTGCGCCGTAAAATCGGCTCGGGTAAAAAAATAATCTCGCGTAATGCCATATTCATTCCTATTCGTTATTTTTAATTATTAACTCGCCTTAAGCGCTTTATTCGTAGCAATATTTATGTTGCCCGAAACTGCAAGCTGAATCTTGCAGTGCATTAAAAGAAATCTCCGCCGCCATCCATGCTTTGATCCAAACCCTGGGCGTCGTCTTCTGAAAGCTCCAAGCCCAATCCGCCGTCTTCTTCATCATTTTCAGATTCAAGTTTTTGAACGGCGACTAGCTCCGGCGCATTTTTTGCCTTAATATCAAACTCCGCTAAATTTTGATGATACGCCGCGATCCAAGTCGCAAAGCGCTCGCGGTCGGCGCTGCCCGCGCTTTCGTTTTTCTTTGCAATCCGCACCATGCGCCGCCGATTAATATCGGACTGCACGCCCGCCGGATCAATTACGTCGTCAAAAGAAAGCTGATTGCCGCCAACTGAAATATGCACCGTGCCATAATTGAAAAAGTAAGCGATAAAGCCGTCGCGTTTATAAGAAATGCTCAAAATACTTTCAATCTGAGCGGCGCGGCGTTCTTCCTTTCCAAAGGGCTTACGATCAATATCAAAAATCTCGTCGTCGGTGATCATAAAAACGTCGTTCTTCCAATCCGTATATTCGTACCATAACCAAAACGCGATGGGCATCATCAGCAAAACCAACGTCAGGCTAAGCGCATCCGGTCGCATTGCCCCATTGGCGTTCGGTTCAAAGAACGCGCGTTCTGGGGATTGGATCAAAAAGCTAAGTCTCCAAAAAATCAGGGCGAATATGCCAAACAACGCGAACACCGGCTTCCAAGCTTGTTGAAGCAGAATGATCCAATGTTTGCGATACGTGACCGTGCCGCCGTCTTCCAGGCGGAGTTTGAATAAATCGGAAATCGCCAAAACCCACAGCGGAGTCTGGGCGATCTTTTCTTCATCCGCCGGAACGACTGGCGGCAAAGGCGGGAGTTCTTTCTTCTCCACCGGCAAACCCAATTTTTGACGAATCGTATTCTTCATCACATCCTGCTGAGAAACGTTCGTCACCATCTTCGTGCGCTCCCAATATTCGCGGATCATATCGGCGGCTTGCGCGGGATGATCCACATCGTCAAAAGCCAC
>JADLCG010000083.1 GCA_020847355.1 Anaerolineales bacterium
GCGGGCGCTGGATTTATCGTCAAAAGATGGTAGCATTGTTTTATCTGCCGGCTCGATGTTTGTGACGGCAGAAGTAATGAGAGAATGGAAGTTAATGAATGAGTCAGCCACATTGGAATGAAGAAGAAGATAATTTTGACGTAACGCTTTCGCAACGCACCGAAGAGTTGTATCGCGTTCCGAATATGGAGCCGAATCAAGAGGGGATTATTGAAGCGGCGGTTTTGCCATTGCGCGATCTGGTGATTTTTCCACGCATGGTTTCGCCAATTTTTGTCGGGCGCGAAGCGTCTTTATTGGCGGTACAAGAAGCGCAAAAAAAAGAACAAACCATCATTGGGTTAACGCAACGCGACCCTGAAATAGAAGAACCCGGCGCCGAAGATTTTTTGCCAATTGGCGTGGAGATGGCGGTGGGGCGTTTGTTAAACATGCCCGATGGTTCTTACTCCGCTTTGGTGCAGGGGCGCAGGCGCGTTGAGGTTGTTGAGTTCATTCGCACAAAGCCGTATCTAAAAGCGCGCGTGCGTATTTTGCCCGAACCAACTGTCGCAGATAAAAACACGCAAGCCTTAATGCGCACGGTGTTGGATCAGTTTGACCGTTGCGTGCAATTGGATCGCTCGATTCCAGAAGAAGCGCATTTATTCGCGTTGAATATTGCGGAGCCGGGCTGGCTGGCGGATATGGTCGCCACTTCGCTTTCGCTGAATTATGAAGCGAAGTTACGCTTGTTATTAACGCTCGACCCGAAAGCGCGTTTGGCGCAATTGAATACTTTGCTGGCGCAAGAAGTGGACGTGCTTGAGTTGGAAGATGAAATTCATTTGCGCGTGCAAAATGAAGTGGATAAGACTCAGCGCGAGTTTTATTTACGCGAGCAGATGAAACAAATCCAAACCGAGTTGGGCGAAGGCGATATTTTTGCGCGCGATGCAGTGGATATTAAAAAGAAGGTCGAAGCCGCCGATTTGCCCGACGAGCCGAAACGCATTGCATTAAAGGAAGTGGAGCGCTTGAATCAGATGCCGCCGATGGCGCCTGAAGTGGGGATCATCCGCACTTATATTGATTGGATTGTGGATTTACCGTGGAAGAATGTTTCTGCGGATAATTTGGACGTGAAGAACGCGGCGAAGATTTTGGAACGCGAGCATTATGGCTTGAAGAAAGCCAAAGAAAGAATTTTGGAATATATTGCCGTGCGTTCACTGAAGCCCAAAAAGGAACGTCAGCCGATTTTGTGTTTTTATGGCCCGCCGGGCGTTGGTAAAACTTCTTTAGGTCGTTCCATTGCCGATGCGCTGGGCAGAAAATTTGTGCGCGTTTCGTTGGGCGGCGTGCGTGATGAAGCCGAGATTCGCGGTCATCGCCGCACTTATATTGGCGCTCTGCCCGGGCGCATTATTCAAACCATGAAGCGCGCCGGCACGGCGAATCCGTTATTTATGCTGGATGAAATTGATAAGTTGTATTCGGATTTTCGCGGCGACCCGGCTTCGGCGATGCTGGAAGCGCTCGACCCGGAACAGAACTATGCGTTTAGCGATCACTACCTTGAAATACCCTTTGATCTATCCAAGGTGATGTTTGTGACTACGGCGAATTCGCTTTCGACAATTCCTGCGCCTTTGTTAGACCGCATGGAGATTATCGAATTCCCCGGTTATATTGAAGAAGAAAAAGTGGAAATTGCAAACCGCTATTTGGTTCCGCGTCAACTTGAAGAAAATGGAATTGACGGAATCAACTTGAAGTTTGAGGAAGATGCGCTTCGTAAAATCGTGCGCGAATATACCTATGAGGCGGGCGTGCGTAATTTGGAGCGCGAGATCAGCCGCGTGAGCCGTAAAGTGGCGCGCATGAAAGCCGAAGCGAAAAAATTCCCCACCACAATCGTCGCAGATGGATTGGATAAGTTGCTTGGTCCGCAACAGATTTTCCCGGCTGAAGCGGAACGCAATGATGAAGTGGGCGTGGCGACAGGCTTGGCTTGGACGGAAAACGGCGGCGAAATCATGGCGGTGGAAGTTGCCGTGATCGAAGGTAAGGGCAGTCTGCAGATGACCGGTCAGATGGGCGAGGTGATGCAAGAATCTGGTCAGGCGGCGCTCACTTACATCAAGTCGCGTGTGGCGGCTTTGAAAATTGATATGGATGTTTTTGAACGCTTTGATATTCATGTCCACATGCCGGAAGGCGGCATCCCGAAAGATGGACCTTCGGCGGGCATTACGATGGCGACGGCGATCATCTCGGCTTTAACTGGTCGCGCGGTATTGAAGCATGTGGGGATGACCGGCGAAATTACCTTGCGCGGCAGAATTCTGCCGATTGGCGGCGTGCGCGAAAAAGTGCTGGCGGCGCATCGTTCTGGACTGAAAACTGTTCTTCTCCCCGAAAAGAATCTCAAAGATTTGGTGGATCTGCCAAAAACCGCGAAATCTGAATTGAAAATTATTCCCGTCAAACACATGGACGATGTTTTGGAAATTGCGCTATCTAAACATGTGACGATAGAACCGCCCAAGCCGAAGAAAAGAAACGAAGAGGCGGGCGAGGAGTGAATTTAGCTACGGCAGGTGGATTGAAAATTCCCAAGGCCCATAGATACTTTCCTTGAAATTTTCTGTGACAATTTGATAAGCAGTATCCGCAGACATGCCCGACGGAGTCTGTTTGATCTCCAACCCGAAGCCGTGTTCCAGATGGCAGGTGAAATCTAAATCCGGATAAATTGATTGAACTTTATTTCGGATTTCGGCGCATTTTTCTTGCGTCAGCCCGTTGGTGTAATCTATGACAATCTGGTTTAACTCGATTTCTATATTTGTGGCTTGTAATGTTGAATTTTCAATCAAGGCGATCGGAAAGATAAGTTTGTAGCATCTGAAAGCGTTGAGGTTTTGGCTTTCGTCCAATGCTGAATTGTAATTTGTCCACAAGGTCAACTCTGGGCTGGCGGGAATGTTTTCATTGTTTGCGAGAATGGATAGATCAAAACTCCAATCGTGACGATCTTCTAATTGGACGCATAAATCTGCGCTGGTAAATGTTGGGTTGATTTCAACTTGATTTAATGAGACGGTCGCCGCCGTATTTTCCACGGTTAATTTAGGGAAGAGAGTAAGTTCCAGGTTTGCCGAAAAAGTTAGTGGGAAGGAGTAGGTTCCCAGGTCTGGTAAAAGCGTAGACTGACCATTTTCGCTAATCAACTCAAAATTCCCAAGAAGAATTGTGGCGGTTGCTTTTACTTCTTGAAAATCTGCCCGGTGATGATAAAAAATATAAGTAAATATATACTCGTTTAAGTCGCTTTGAAATACGCAATGGGCGAATAACTCCCGTGATTCAGAATTGAAACGCTCATATTCGGCGTATGGATAACCTTGCTGATCGCTCACGGAGATTTTATTGATTGGGCAAGGCAACTCGTATCCAGCCGGCGCTTCAACTCCAGAAATATGAACTTCAAATGCCAGACGGGTTTCGTCTGAGTATGCCCAGGTAATCGTTGCGGTTACGCCATTTTGAGTTTGCGAAACGATGGGTGTAGAAGTTGGCGCTACCTCCGGATGAGTTGCTATGATTTGCGTTGTTGGCGTTTCGACGGTTTTTATGCTTGCTGGCGGAGGAGGAACGTTTTGCGCGCAAGCCACGATCAGGAATGAACAACAAAGAATATTTATTTTTCTAAACATCAGCGCCTTGATTTAAAATAAGTAGCCATGTTCCGAGCGCAGAAGCGCTCGGAACATGGCGGTAAACTATGGATGCTTACTGCAAAGCGTAAGTAAATTCCCACGGGCCTTCAATTCTTTCGGTCAAAGCCTCGAAAATTAATTGATTCGCCTGGTCTTCAGTCATCTCTTGCGGCTTTTCTAAAATATTAAATCCAATGCCGTGATTTCCAAATTCACATGAAAAGGAAAAATCAGAGTATGTGGCTTGGATTTTCCGCTCTGCTTCGGCGCACATTTCCGTAGTTAAGGATTCTGATAAATTGATTTGCAGTTTTTCAATATTTATTTTTAGTTCGGTTGTGTCGCTTGGAACGCTGACCGAGAAACTGAATTCGTAACAGCGATAGGAATTTTTATAGGTATTTGGGTCTTTGGCGTTTTGCAGAGTCACCCCATCCGCCGGGAAACTCTCGCCTTTTATTTCAATAGAGGCGTAGGGCAACCAATCTCCATTGTTGGGTAAATCTATGCAAATTTCTGATTTGACTTGGGTAGCGCTGGCTTCTACTGAGATTAACGAAGCTGTGATATTGTTGGCAGAGACGGATTGAACTGCATCCTGCTTTGTTGGGTCTGAGTTTGCGTTTACATAGCGAAATGCAATCAATGAAAGCGCTATGATCCCGGCGATTGCGATACCAACCTGGATGTAAAGATTAGATGATTTGGATTTCATGTTTTAGCTCCTATTCAACTTCTAAGCGCAACCAAAAGCAGTGGTTGCGTCGTATGAACTGCCCACTGCGCCCTGTTTTCTTTGTAAAACAAATTTTCTTACAGAGAGAATCCTAATAGGTTTCTATAAAAAATGATACTGGGAATTATTCTAGGTTGTCAGGCAAATTCTGCAAGTCCCAAATGGTTGCTTTCTGGCAAGATTTCACCTCTAGTTTGACGAAAATATTCGTAATTCGTAATATGAAACGCGACGACAACTA
>JADLCG010000084.1 GCA_020847355.1 Anaerolineales bacterium
ACCATTGATTCTCGAAGCGGATGAAAATATCGGGGGCCGGCTTTCCGGCAAAGCGTCTATCCAGATCAAAGGCGCAAACTTCCCCATTGAGCATGGCGTACATGGACTCTGGTTTTCATATCTAAATCTACGCGCCATGCTCCAGCGGCATGGAATTATTTCACAGCTTAGACCCGCCCAAGCCGAACAATGGATTCATCGCGCCCATGACGTTATTCGCCGCGTGGAAATCGGTTCTACTATTCGTAACAGCTTAATCCCCGCACCGTTTCATTACATTCAACTCTTTGCTTCGCCGCAGTTTTTATCCATGCTGGGTTGGCGTGACTGGCTTTCAATCTTCAACGTCTGGTCGGTTTTGGTCATGTCTATTGGCATTGATCCATTTGTAGAAAATCAACCGTTGGAAGGGCTGACCTTTGGCGGCGCATTGAAAAAATGGGGACCCACCTTTCGCTCTTTATTTTTTGGACTGACTCGCAACGGGCTTTCCACTGACCCGGATGAAGTTCCGCTGGCGGGCTTTCTCGCATTTCTGCGCTTCTACACCGTTCTGCGCCGCGATGCTTGGCGCTTTGATTATTTGCCCAACGGCGGCGGCGAGGTCTGCGAAAAGCTATCAGCCAAGATCATTAATCTCGGAGGCGAGATCAGGCTCAAGTCCCGCGTGCGGCGCGTGGAAAAAATAGATGAGGCGTGGACCGCGCATTGGCATCAAGACGAAATCAACGGCGCTGATTCTGCTCCTTTCATCATCCTCGCCACAGACTCACCCGCAACTGAATCAATTATCAAAAACAGTTTCCCCGCTGAGAAATTTTTCTTCCCGCACGGGCTGGGTCATGCCGTGATCCGTTTATGGTTTGATACAAAGCTGAAAAATATCCCCGAAGCCGGCATGTTCAGCGGCGATTTTATTATGCACAATTTTTTCTGGCTCGATCAAATTTATACGAGCTATAAAAAATGGAACGAAGCGACAGGCGGCTCGTGCATTGAAGTTCACATCTACGGACCGCGTGAAGTTTTAGCTCAAACTGACGCTTTATTAATTACCAATGTCCTCACCGATATTTATCGCGCTTACCCAAAACTGAAAGGGCATTTGCTTGCCCCGCATTTACAACGTAATGCAGATACGCACACTCTGCCAGCCTTAGGCGCGCGCGGCACGCACTTGGGCATTGAAACCCCGTGGAAAAATCTATTCTGCGCCGGAGATTGGGTGCGGCATGAAGTCCCCGCTTTCTTTTTAGAGCGCGCCTGCGTGACTGGATTAATTGCGGCAAATAAAATTTTAGAATCCGAAAACCTCGCGCCGTGGGGCGTTACGCCTTACCCGCCATCCGAGCCGCTCGCCGCATGGATTGAAAGCGCAATGATGCGCGGCAGAAAAAATAGAAAACAAAGCAAATAATTTTCCGCAGGTATAGCTCCAAATAACCATTCCGCGTCAAGGTAAAATCAAATTAGAATTAGCGCTGAGAAAATCATTTTATTTACAATCGAAGGAGTCAACATGGCTACAATCATATTCAACGGCAAAACCTATAACAGCCTTGAAGAAATGCCGCCCGAAGCGCGCCAAGCTTACGAGCAAGTTGCCAGCGCTTTGGTAGACAAAAACGGCAACGGCATTCCTGATTTTTTAGAAGGCGATATCATCAGCAACATTTCAAACATCTATAAAAGCGCCAGTCAGTTTACCGTCAATGGGACAACCTATAACAACATCAACGAATTGCCCGCAGATGCGCGTCAGCGCGTGCAAGGCGCATTTGAAAAAATGAACGAACTTGGCTTCGGACCTGAGCGCAAAGCTGAAATGCTTGCAGAAAGACAAAATTTAGAAGTAGAGCGCGATCATCAGTTTGTCTCGCAACCTTATCGCCCGACAACTACAACTTCCGCCATTCAAGATGGCGATAAAGCCGGCATCATGCAATGGATTCTTTTAGCCGGATTATTATTTCTATGCTTGCTGGCAGTTGCAGTAGGCGCGGCGTTCTTCTTCCTACGATGAAATTAATTTTGATTTACACGCTGATCGCGGGCGTCATCTCCGCGCTCACTGCGCCGATTCCGGGCACTTCGCTTTTACTCACCGCGCTGGAAATCTACATGCTCGTGCATTTTGCAAAAATCCACGACTATAAATTAGGCTTCAAAGAAATCGGTTATTCGGCAGTCGCCATCTATGGGCTTTCCACTTTGCTCAAAGATACCGCGCTCGAAATCCTCACCTTTGTGCCAATCATCGGCTGGGGTTCGGAAGTGATCGTCGCCATGCTCTTCGTCTTCTTTTTAGGATTGCTGGCGGATTTATACTTCAAAAAGCGGACTAGTTCGCCGCCCGCCTAACTGGAGCCTGCTTGCCCAACCCAAGCAAAATCCAAGCCTTGACATTGTTTCAATTCCGCAGATAATTACGGCAATTAATCAAAAGGCTGTGACAGAGAAAAGTAAATTAAGCGAAGCCGTCAGAGAGGCGCAAAGCATTGCTGAAATTGCGCTCGGCAGAAATTAGTTGAAGTTCCCTCTTGAGCCGTTTGTGTGAACCGTAGGACAAAATGGCATTTTGTCCTACAAAATAGCATAAACCGTTTTCTTGGCGTTATTCAAGACAGAGAGAGTTACATAGTAAAGTGTAACTAACTTGGGTGGTACCGCGAGCATTGAGTCTCGTCCCAATTTTGGGATGAGATTTTTTTAATTAATCTACTTTCGTCATTGCGAGCCACGCTCTTGTTCTTGGCGGCGAAGCAATCTCCAACTATGTCATAAGATTGCTTCGGGCGTAAGAACATCGCCCTCGCAATGACGGGTAAAAAAAGATTGAGGTGTTTATGTTAGAAAAATTAAACGAGATCGAAAAAACTGCTTTGCAGTCGTTGAAATCCATTACGGATGCGGCGGCGCTGGAGGCATGGAGAGTTGCGAATTTAGGTCGCAGTTCGGCATTGATGGCGGTCTTCTCGGAGTTTGGCAAACTCTCCAAGGAAGAGAAACCAGTTGTGGGCGCGGCGGCGAATCGCGTCAAAGTTAAATTGGAAGCCGAATTCGAGAGTCAATCACAAGCGGTGAAAAATGCCGCACTGGCGAAGTCTTTAGCAGAAGAAAAATTAGATGTGACCTTGCCAGGGCGCACAAAATTTATTGGGCGTTTACATCCATCTACGCAACAATTGCGCCGCGTGTTGGATATTTTGGCTGAGATGGGTTTTCAAGTTTACACCTCGCGTGAAGTGGAAACCGATGAATATAATTTTCAGTTGTTAAATTTCCCGCCAGACCATCCCGCGCGCGATATGCAAGATACATTTTTTATCAAAACGGATGTGGAAACGGATAACCCAATGTTGATGCGTACGCATACATCGCCTGGGCAGATTCATGCTATGCGTCAATTTGCAAAAACGAATCCGCAAGACCCGCCTCCGATTCGTATTGCGTTGCCCGGTATGTGTTTTCGTTATGAACAAATTACGGCGCGTTCCGAAGTGCAGTTCAATCAAGTGGAAGGTTTGGCAGTTGGAAAAAATATCACCTTCGCGGATTTGAAAGGCACGATTGCAGATTTTGTGCGCCGTATGTTTGGCGAAGGCGCCAGATTAAGATTCCGCGCCTCGTATTTTCCATTCACTGAACCCTCTGCCGAAGTGGATGTGGAATGTTTTGTGTGCGGCGGGAAGGGCTGTCAGGTCTGCAAGAATTCTGGCTGGTTGGAAATTCTTGGCTGTGGCATGGTGCATCCTGTGGTGTTGCAAAACGGCGGTTATGACCCGAAAATTTATTCAGGCTTCGCCTGGGGCATGGGTCCCGAACGGCAGTTGATGTTGCGCAATAAGATTAACGACATTCGTTATTTCTGGGGTAACGATGTGCGGTTTTTGGAACAGTTTTAGAAGAGCCGATATCAGAAAGGCGATATTAGAAAAAACGATATTCGATATTGGATATTCGGAGAATGTGAGATGAGCATAAGCGGCTTAGAAAAATTAGATGTTTGGTGTAAGGCTAGAGATTTTGCAGTTCGTGTTAATAAAGAATTATTGCCACTATTGCCAAATGAAGAGAAGTGGACGCTCAATCAGCAAATTCGTCGCTCATCTCAAAGCATCCCAGCCAATATTGCAGAAGGTCACGGTCGCTTTTATTTTCAAGAGAATGTAAGATTTTGTTATATTGCTCGTGGCTCTCTTGAAGAAACATTAAGTCATATTGTTTACGCTTACAAAGTCAACTATATTTCTGAAACAATTTACAAAAGTTTCGCAACTGATGGAGAAAACTTAAACAGATTAATCAATGGATACATTGCATTCCTAAAGAAAAGTAAACAAGGCGCTAACGAACCTGGAGCAAACCACTCTGTCCGTGAAACGCCATCTGACTACATTATCGAAGATGATTCAACATCATCTTCAGATTCGAAGATCGAATAACTAATATCGTACTCCGAAGGAGTTTATTATGAAAATACCTCTCTCTTGGCTAAAAGATTTTATTGATTTAGACGGTCTCTCCGTTGAAGATATTGCTCGCAAGTTAACACTGGCAGGCATGGAAGTGGATGAGATTTTGTATGTTGGTTTGCCAATGCCGATCTATAAAGCAGGCGAAAAACACGAATTCAAAACCAACGGCATTGCTTGGGATAAAGAAAAAATTGTGGTGGCAGAGATTCGGGAAGTGAAAGCGCACCCAAATGCCGATAAATTAACTCTGCTGGATTTATACGACGGTGAAAAAGACCAAGTGGTGTTGACCGGCGCGCCGAATATTTTTCATCTCAAAGGCGCTGGCAAACTGGAAAAACCGATCAAAGTGGCGTATGCCAAAGAAGGCTCCACTTTATATGATGGTCATGCCGAAGGTCAAGTGTTGATGACGCTCAAACGCGCCAAAATTCGCGGCGTGGAATCCTATTCAATGGTGTGTTCTGAAAAAGAATTAGGCATCACCGAAGAAAGCGATGGCATTATCCTATTGGATGATGATGCGCCTGTTGGAACTCCGCTGGCAGATTATATTGGCGATGCCGTTTTAGATATTTCCATTTTGCCAAATATGGCGAGAAATGCAAATGTGATTGGGATTGCGAGAGAATTAGCGGCGTTGACTGGAAGAGAATTAAAGAACCAAAGTAATCAGTTATCAGTATTCAGTGGTCAGTCTGTGACTGAATTGGTTGAAATTGAAATTATAAACCCACAACTCAACCCACGCTTCACGGCTGGGTTAATTCGGGATGTGGAAATTAAATCAAGTCCATACCAAATACAACGCAGATTAAAACTTGCAGGCGTTCGTGCTATTAACAATGTAGTGGATGCAACCAACTATGCCATGCTGGAGTTAGGTCAGCCGTTACATGCCTTTGATTATGATGCACTCGTGGAGCGAATTGGTAATTCGCCTAAGAAAAAAATAAAAATCAGCACACGCTCTGCAAAACAAAACGAAAAATTAACCACACTAGATGGTAACGAAAGAACTTTATCCGCTGAAAATGTTTTGGTGTGTGACGAAAAAGGCTCGCTGGCTTTGGCTGGCGTGATGGGCGGCGCTGAAACCGAAGTGACCGATAAAACAAAAAATATTCTGCTCGAAGGCGCGGCGTGGAACTTCATCAACATCCGCAAAACTGCCAAGCAACATAATCT
>JADLCG010000085.1 GCA_020847355.1 Anaerolineales bacterium
GAGTTAAAACGCTCGAGCCTAAAAACGACCAGATTTGCCCAGATTCAGGCAGGAGCGCTTGCGCGTCAAACATTTGGGGATAGCGACTCAACAGCCCAAACATACGCCAAGTAAAAAAGATCAATCCTAAAGCCAAAGCTATACACAAGAGAAAATCAACCGGTTGCGCGTTGCGGAGCGCATCCAGCCGCTCAAGCAGACGCAACGCAAAAATAGCCGTCAAACATTGCACAATCAAAACGCTCAGGAAAACGCCGAGCAAGGTTGGGTAAAACCCTCCTAAAAAGCCTAGCCCAAAGAAATAAGAACTGAATATGGCAATGCACCACGCTAAAAACAAGCGGAAATTTGAAAGATAGCGAATCATTGATTCAAATATGGGGCGATAGTTTGCAAGATAAATTGAATAAATTGCGTTTGATGATAAGCCAACAAACAGAGAAAAACCAAAAAAGTTGATTGAAATATCCTGCTTTTCGCAAGCGGTTGAAGCGAAATTACGACGAATAAAATTAGCGCGTAAGCCCAATCCGGCGCGTATAGAAACGGCTCATAGCCATAAATCAAATGAAGCGCGAAATTGAAAAACACACACAGCAGGAGCGCGAGACGAATGTCAAACTTACGAGCGCGAATGAAATCTCGAAGAAAGAAGAACATCGAAAGGGCGAGCGCCAGCCCCCAGACTAGGATTAACCATTTGCCCAAGTCAGAATACGCGGCGTAGGAAAACGTCCCGGGCACAATTTTGAAAAAGTTGAAGCGCGGAAACGTGCCGCCAACGTCTTCAATAAAAACATACGGTTTCGGAGCGACAATTGTGTATAAAAAAACCGTGCGGATTAATAAGACCACGCGACCCACGGCGCGCCAGGCTGAGTCTTGAAAAAATAAACTGACATATTCCCCTTCCGCCTGCGCATCGGTGGGGAGAAAGAAAAGTTTGCTAGAGGGATACCAAGCCGCCTGAAGTAAACTCAACGCCACGCTCAACGAGAGAGTCAGCGCCACGAAGCGCGCGATTTCCTTCAGCCGCGGGCGGGCGACCGCAAAGCCAATCAACGCCTGAACAAAATTTGTAAATGTAATTCCAAAAGTAATCACGCCCGCTCCAACTAATTTTCCAAGCGGAGTTTCTGCGTTTTGAAGCAAAACAAAAAAGAGCAATAAAGCTAAAGCCGAGAAGATGTAAGTTTCCACTACCGAACCAAAAAATAATTGCGCGGTAGATAAGCCTAAGAAACTCCCCGCAAGAAGCGCATAGACTTGATTTTCAGCTTGCCGCCTGATATACAGCCAAACCAGAAAAACGCACAACGCCCCAGCCAAAGCGTTGAGCGCAATTGCGGAGAGCGCAAAGTTATGAGTAAACAGATTGAGTAGAAAGCCAAATGGACGAAACAGTAAATACGCAAAGGGATGCGGTCCGCGCATTTCCAGCGCCGCGCCCCCAGCCTGAGCAATCCGAATCATCCACGAGGTGTTATCAGCATCCAGAAAATTATCCACCGTATCCATATCTGCGGGGTTCAGTTTTAGCCCAATGGAAAAATAAGCGGCGAAGAACGGCAAAGCCAGCAGAAGCCCGGGCGCGTTCGCTTTGACGAAAGCAGAAAACTTAAACGCCGAGAAATACCGCTTAATATCCGGCAAAAGATTCCTACGCGGCGCTTCAAGCCACACAAAGCTCAAATAGCCAAACGCCGCCGTTGAAAATACCAGCAACAACGCCTGCTCCAAAAGCGGGCGTTGCAATAAACGCATAAATAAACTATTGAAAAGAAACGCAAGCGCCATCCCCAAAAACAGGCTCGTCAAAAACTTCTTCATAAGCGTAATCAATTCGTCAATAAGCCGGGCAAGCCGCCAGCCTCAGCGGACATCCGCACGGCTCTCAAGACCGCCTGCGCCAAAGCCTCAGCCGCAAACGCGCCCACAATCGAAACATCCGCTTTTTTGCCGCCCAGCGCCAAAGCGAAAACCGTATCGCCATCCAGCAAAGTATGCACGGGACGAATGCTTCGCGCAAATCCATTATGCGCCATTTGCGCCACTTTGG
This sequence comes from Anaerolineales bacterium, assembly GCA_020847355.1. Taxonomy (GTDB): domain Bacteria; phylum Chloroflexota; class Anaerolineae; order Anaerolineales; family Villigracilaceae; genus Villigracilis. Next base: position 2,060 of record JADLCG010000085.1, read on the forward strand.
TCATTTGCGTTTTGGTTAAACTAGCGTTGACCGCCACAACTGCAAGCGAAGTATTTTTTCCGCCGCTCGCCAAACTGAAGATGCCGCGCCCCAGCGTAGATTTCATCAACTCCAGCGTATCCGCAAATTGGTCGGTTGCGCCAATTTTGAAAGGTCCAATTTTGGTTGAGCGCACGCCCGCAACGATCTCTCCCGTATTTGGGTTGACTACATCGCCAAAGGCATTGACTACCGCCAAAGCGCCAACGACTACGCCGTTTCCAATGTGGATGCTAGCGCTCCCCACCCCGGACTTCATGGCTTGCTTTGCTCCGAGAAGTTTTCCCACGCTCGCGCCTGTTCCGGCTCCCACATTGCCTTCAAGGCTGGGCTGAGCGCTTGCCTGCAGGCAAGCTTGATAGCCCATCTCGGCATCCGGGCGGACGGCAGAACTGCCTAAGTCTAGGTCGTATAAAATTGCGGCAGGGACGATTGGAACGCGCGCCGCGCCGGTATTAAAGCCAATTTTCTTTTCTTCCAAATACCGCATCACGCCGGTTGCCGCAGACAACCCAAAAGCTGAGCCGCCCGCCAACATCACGGCGTGAACTTTACTAACCAAGTTAAGCGGGTTGAGCAAATCCGTCTCGCGCGTGCCGGGGGCGCCGCCGCGCACATCCACGCCCGCCACTGCCCCTTTTTTGCAAAGGATCACCGTGCAACCAGTGAGCGCTTCCGCATTTTGCGCGTGACCGACTTCAATGCCCGGCACGTCGGTAATGGAATGATTTAATTTCATCAGCCGGCGGGTTATCTTAAATCACGAACGAGGGCTAAAAATTCCTTCCATTCTTCTGCAAAGAAATGCACAGTCACGTTATTGATTTCGATGTGATAGGTCGTTTCGCCGTCTGGCTCTTCAACGCGCCAAGCGAGGAAGTTTTCAGTTTCGGCGATGGTTTCGGTGGCGGGTTCGTTGTGGGTGTTATTCATGGTGATCTCCTGATCTATTAAAAATGTTGGGGATGGAATAATTGAATCAGTTTAGCGCAAAATGCCAAAGCGGCGTAAGAGGCGTCTGATTTTGACGAGGACTCTGCCACCCATTGGCGGCGGCGGTTGAGTCGGTTCTTCTTCGGGCCAGGGATTCAAATCCAATAATTTACGCATGGTGTAACGCCAAAAGAGCGTGACGGTGGCAAGCATGGGCGCGGCAATGACCACGCCCAAGAGACCCATCAAATTGGCGGCGATGATCGCGGCGACCAGCACTGCGGCAGGGTGAACTTTGAGCGCGCTCGATAAAATGCGCGGCGTGACGACGTTATCGAAGATTTGATCAATGACTACGGCGACAATGACGACCAGCGTTGTGTAATAGAGCGGTTCGAGGTTGAAGAGTTTGAAAACTTGAAAGTAAGCGACGACGATGAGAATTAAGTAATTGATCGCCGGTCCAACATAAGGGACGAAGCGCGCCAGCCCAGCCATAAAAGCCAAGCTAACCGCATAGCGCACGCCGAAGACCGAAAGGACGATTGAATAAACGATGACGGCGAGGACAAAGATGATAATTTGTCCGCGTAGAAAGGCGTTCCAAATTCTTCCAAGGTCGCGGCTGAGGCGGCTGATATCTTCGGTGTAGCCGGGCACGTCCACAGTCACCATTTTTCTGCGACTGCCGCCGCTTTCAGCCAGCACAAAGTAGGAGACCAAAATGACGAAGAACGTCCAGCCGAGAAAGCCGGCGGCGCTGCCGGCAACCGCGCTCACGAGCGTGCCGGTGCGGCTGAGGAAGGGTTGAACCATATCCAAGAGTTGACTGCTGATGGAGTGCAAGTCTATATTTCGGAAGTCAATGGAGAAGGGTCCAAAGCGAAAGACCTGTCCGGAAAATTGTTCAATGATGCCGGGCAGTTTATCAATGCCGTCTTGAGCAATGGCGACCACGCTTTGAATCTGTTGCACCAAGCCAACGCCGCCCAGCGTGAGCAAACCAAGCAAAAGCACGATGATGACGATGTAAATCAAGCCGACAGCCATAGTCCATGAAAAGCGCAATTTTTGCTGAAGCCAATTCGCCGCCGGATGAAAGAGATACGCCAGCACTAAAGCAATTAACAACGGGCTGAGGACAAATTGAAATTTGACCAAGAGCGTTCCGGCGATCACGACCGCCGTCAAGCCAACGACGAGTTTTGTGTTTGTGCTCCAGGACGGAGAAGTTGCGGTTGCAGTTTGCGATAAATTTATGTTTTGAGGTTCACTTTGCGGCATACGTTGATTTCCTATGTTGATATAC
>JADLCG010000086.1 GCA_020847355.1 Anaerolineales bacterium
GAACGGGACGATATCATCATGGCGATGGCGGAAAAATATAAAAACCATTTTTTCTTTGGGATGATCGGGCGGGCGGTGGATGCCGTTTGGCTGAATCGTTTTGAGGCGGACTTTGCGGCTCTGCGCGAGATTTTAATCCGCATGAAAAAAGGCGGTTTGATGGTGATTGCGCCGGAAGGCACGCGCTCAAAGACCGAAGCTTTGCAACCCGGCAAAATGGGCGTTGCCTTTCTTGCGAGTAAAAGCGGTTATCCGGTGTTGCCGGTGGCGTTAACCGGAACTGAGGATCGCGCAGTTCTTGAAAACTTGAAAAGATTTCGTAAATCAAAGATTAAAATTGTGGCAGGCAAACCATTCCAGATTGAAATTCCGCAGGGCAAGGGTAGAGAGGATGCCATGCGCGAAGCGACTGATGAAATTATGTGCCAGATCGCGGCGATGTTGCCGGAGAAATATCGCGGCGTATACAGCGACCATCCGCGCTTGAAGGAATTGTTGCAGAACTGACGATTGCGCCGTTTTTTGCGGTTGATTGGCGCTTTATGATTTTTTCTCAAATACGCCGCTCAAGCTTAGATAGTAAGTATCCACTTCAAGATAGGGGAAGATGCGGCGAATCTTTTCTTCGGCTTCGCGTAAATCTTCTTCGTGATGTTCCTCGGTTGCGCCGAGCCCATACATGCCGCAATCTTCGTGGTTGATGAGAATCACTTTTGAGATTCCATGCAGGCGGGCGGAAATATCCACTTGACGGATAACATCGTACACGTCAAATACGCCGCCGGCCATCACAGCGCGGTCGTAACTGGCTTTGCCGAGATTTGCTTCTAGCCATTGATTGATATACGTTTGCAGGCGAAAGTCCATGCAGTGGACAACGATTGATTCGCATGTGTGGCTCATAAAAATTTCCCTTTATAAAACCTTTTCAAAAGTTCCGTCAAGATGCAGGTAATAGGTTTCAATTTGCAAATGCGGAAATAAAGCCAAAAGTTTTTCGCGCGTCTCTTTCAGGTCATGTTGGTGGCGCTCGTACGTTCCGGCTTCGCCGTAGGCGCGGCAATCCTCGTGGTTGACGATGCAAATCACGTCAACTGTATGAACGCGCACGGCGAGTTGAACGTGCTTCAACAGCATCTCATAATCCAGCGTGCAACCGGCAATTGCGGTTGTGTCAAAATTATCATATCCGAAACGCTGGACCACCCACGGATAAAGATATTTGGGCAAACGATAATCCATACAGTGAATGATGTGCCCGTCACAATGATTATTGGGATTTTGAATCGGCATTACCTATAAAATCTCGCCTTCTTTTCTTTTGATGAATTTTCCGTCGCCGCGCTTGCCAAGCCATTCTTCGCCAGCGACAATTAATTTCCCGCGCAGAAAAACTTTTTCAGGATAGCCGGCAACATCCCAACCTTCGTATAAGTTGTAATCTGTACGTTGATGCGAATGCGCGCGCCCGTATTTGAAGCGCTTCTCAGGATCCCAAATGACGAGATCGGCGTCAGCGCCGGGCACAAGCGCGCCTTTCTGTGGATATAACCCGAAAATCTTCGCAGGGTTCGTTGAAGTGTAAGCGACAAATTGATTCGCCGAGATTTGCCCCGTTTGCACGCCATACGTCCATAAAATTGGCAGGCGGTCTTGAATGCCGGGCAAACCATTGGGAATTTTTGTGAAGTTATATTTGCCCATTTCTTTTCCGGCAATGGCAATCTCTTTACCTTCATATAAAATTGGTTGTGTGCCGTCAAAGAAAAACGGACAATGATCTGTGCCGATAGTTTGCAAAGCGCCCTCGCGCAAACCTTGCCAAAGGCGCGCTGTATCTGCTTCCGTGCGGATGGGCGGCGAACAAATCCATTTTGCGCCATCGTCACGCTCCAGCATGTCTTCAGTAAAAAATAAATATTGCGGGCAAGTTTCGCCCATCACTTTGACTCCGCGTTCGCGGGCATATTTCAACATGTCTACTTCGCCAGCCGTGTTCATGTGAACGATATAAACCGACGCATCTGCATCTGCCGCCATGCCTGCTATGCGTAAAGCGGCATCTACTGCGCCCCAACTGGGTCTCGTCCAGGCGTGCCAAATCGGGCTGGTATGACCATCCGCCAGCGCCTGCTGAGTGAGCGTTTCAATCACATCGCCGTTTTCACAATGCGCCATCACCAACATGCCATTATCTTTTGCAATTTGCATGGCTTTGAAGATACTGCCATCGTCCAAACGTAAACGCCCGTTATAGGCAGTAAACACTTTTAGCGTTTGAATTCCCATCTCCATGAGTGACGGAATTTCAGCGGCAATCTTTTCATTGAATTGCGTCAAGTTCATGTGAAAGGAATAATCAATGGCGGCTTTCTCGGCTTTCTTCATCCATGTATCAACGGAGTGTTGAAAGCCTTCATTTTCTAATACGACGAAATCCAGCGCCGTAGTTGTGCCACCAAACGCCGCCGCTTTGTGACCTGTGTAATGATCGTCTGAAGAAACCGTATCAAACATAGGCAGATCCAAATGTACATGCGGGTCTACGCCGCCGGGCGTGATGAATTTTCCCGTTGCGTCAAATACCTCGGCGTTGGGGTGTTGCAGATTTTTGCCGATCTGCGAAATTGATTCGCCTTCAACCAAAATGTCCGCTTCAAACGTATCTGCGGCTGTGATCAGCGTGCCGTTTTTAATTAAGACTGCCATTTGCGTTTTCCTATTTAATGCGCATCGTGTATTCCTAACAGCGCCATTAAAACTTCAGGGGAAAGGTTCGCCTCGTTAGGTAAATCGGTTTTATATAACTGTTCGTTTTCTGCCCGTTCGCGCAAGCTCTTCCATAAAATTTCCCGCTCTTCGTTTTGAACGACCAAGTCATTTAGTGTTTTCGCATTCAATAAATATTCGCCCGTCGAATATAAAAACGTCAGGCGTTTCCATTTATCCGTCTTGACAGGCTCTTTCAACTTCTCCAAATTCCCCAACTGGATTTTATAATACTCCTCATGCGCGCGTGGATGATTCTTTTCCTCTTTGATTAATTCTGCGCGCGTAGTGAGTTCATGCCCTTTGACCTGCGCAATGTATTCGATCTGACCGCTTCTTTCTTGAAAGGCGCTGGGTTGGTAAAAAGCGACATAGTCCACGCTGACAACTTTGGGCGCCGTCCTCAACGGGATTCGATACCAACCCAAGAGCCGCGCGATTTCCAAATCGCGCGGCGTTTTGATTAAGCACACTAAAACGAGGGAAGCGGGTAATAACATAAAGTAATTGGCAAATCGGTAATTTATATTTACAGACTTTTGACCTTTGACTTACAACCTTCAACTTATCTCAACTTCTTTATTAAACTCATTAATCAATTCGTCAATTTCATCCGCTTGTTTTTGCACATCTGTCCAATAATTGGGTTCATACCATTGGTTTTGAATCTCTTCGTAAGTTCTGCCTTGTTGCTCGACCCATGTGTAATATTTGAGGTTATGAATGCGGCGTTTATCGGTATAACGTAACTCAAGCATGTTATCGGTTGATTCGCCGTGTAAATATCTGGCAAAATCGGCGGCGGCGTCTCTTTCAGTGTATTCGCCAGATTCCATTTTCATTTCGTGCAAACGTGAACGATACAGTTCCATAGAATCGGTGAGGACTGTGATCATAATATCGTTCTCGTCCATTTCGTAATATTTTGCGGTTTTGATGCAGGATAAGATGTTTGAGATTCCAGAAAAACCTAATAAATCGAGATTGGAGATTAGAGTTTCAGGCACGCCTTTTTCCGCTAAATAGGCTCGTCCATTTTCTTCATTGAACAAACGCGAGATATTAACTACGGCATTATCGTCAATGGCAGTCACAATATCTGTATTTTTTGTGTTATGCACCCACGGCACATGTTTATCGCCAATGCCTTCAATGCGATGCGCGCCGAATCCGTTTTCTAAAAGCGTCGGGCATTGCAGGGCTTCGCTGGCTACAATTTTAGAATCAGGGAATAATTTTTTCATATAATCGCCGCTGGCAATCGTGCCTGCCGAACCCGTTGCGGATGCCATGCCGCGATACCGTCCATGCTTGCCAGCCACTTGATTGAATACTTCTTCCAGCGCATGACCCGTCACTTCAAAGTGCCAGAGATAATTTCCAAACTCTTCAAATTGATTGAAGATCATCAGATCCTGCCCCGATTTTTTCAACTCCCAACATTTATCAAAAATTTCTTTGACGTTTGATTCAGAGCCGGGCGTTTTGATGGTTTCCCCCGCCACTTTTTCTAGCCATTCAAATCTTTCTTTAGACATACCTTCGGGTAGAATCGCAATAGATTCGCAACCGAGCAACGCTGAATCGTAGGCGCCGCCGCGACAGTAATTTCCGGTAGAGGGCCAAACTGCTTTTTGCTTGGTCGGGTCAAATTGACCGGTCACTAAGCGAGGGACTAAACAAGAAAATGCCGCGCCTACCTTATGCGCTCCTGTTGGAAACCATTTGCCGACAATACAAATGATTCTCGCCTTCACGCCCGTCAGCGAGGAGGGAAGCTCGAGAAAATTGACTCCGCTAAAAGTCCCGCCTGAAGCGCTGGGTTGATTATGCCAATTGATTCTAAAAAGATTTCGCGGGTGAATATCCCACAATCCAATTTTTGTTAATTCATCTTTTATCTTGGCGGGAATTTTGCTTGGGTCTTTCATCTGCGCGTATGTGGGGATGATGATGTTTTTTTCTTTGGCGCGTTGAATTGCATTGGCGCGGCGGTCTTTGTGAATGGTTAAGTCAATAGTGGTCATGGCAACTCCTGTATGAATCTATTTTACATCAGTACCAATTGGGTATATGATTTGTGTATGTACAATTTATAGTTATTCTAGAGGAGACGCTATGAGTAAAACAACCACTACGGCAGTTTCAGGATGTTTGATTTGGTTTTTCTTAGTTTCCATCGTCGGCAGTTGTGTTATGCCCGTCTTTTTTATGGTTGGCGGATTTAGCTCGGTGAGTAACTTTGCCATTCAAACCACAGGCGCTTGGATTTGTAACGACGGCACAACGCCGCAAACCTATACATACCAAACTACGACAACAGATGAATATGGAAATCGCCAACCGTCAACGGCTTATGTCTTACAGTGTGTTGATTCGAGCGGCAACATTATCAAAGAAGACCCAGTCGCTTACGCATTCATTTGGATTGGGCTTTGGGCGGCGGCGGGCTTGATCGTAACCGGCGTGTTATGTTTTATCTTCGCTGTGCCGGGCGGCGTGTTGGTGACGAAAGCGCTTAACCGCATCAGGCAAAAGCCCGTAGTTTGAGTTATCCCATGCCCAATATTTTGCCGATCACTGAAAGCAGAATCCCTCCGGCGATTACGCTCCCTAATTGACCGGCGGTATTGGCGCCCATAGCGTGCATCAGAATAAAGTTGTTGGGGTCTTCATCGTTGGCGACTTTAGCGGCAAGCCGGCCCGCCATCGGGAAAGCGGAAATGCCCGCCGCGCCGATCAACGGGTTGATTTTTCCGCCGCTTAAAACGGACATCAATTTCCCAAAGAGTAAACCGGCGATGGTATCTAACCCAAAGGCGAAAAGCCCCAAGATAAGAATTTTTCCGGTATCCCAATTTAGAAAATTTACGGCGTTCATAGTTGCGCCAATCGCCAAGCCTAAAAATAAAGTGGCGACGTTGATAATTTCATTCTGCGCCGCAGAGCTTAACCTTTCGGTCACTCCTGAAACCTTTAGCAAATTTCCTAACATCAGCATGGAAATCAGCGGCGTTGCTTCCGGCACGAGCAAGCCGACGACGAGCGTTAATACGACTGGGAAGAAGATCAGCGTTTTTTTGGATATGGCTTTAGGCGCGTATTCCATTTGGATCGCGCGCTCTTTTGGCGTGGTGAGCAGTTTCATCAGCGGCGGTTGAATGATGGGAATTAAACTCATGTAGGAATAAGCCGCGACTGCAATGGGCGCGAGCAATTCCGGCGCGAGTTTGGTCGCCACAAAAATGGATGTCGGTCCGTCAATGGCGCCGATTACGCCAATGGATGCGGCTTGATTGAGCGGAAATCCTAATAACAGCGCCAGAATCAATGTGCCAAAAATTCCAAATTGACCAGCCGCGCCGAGCAGAAGCATACGCGGTTGAGCCAGCAATGGAGAAAAATCAATCATTGCGCCAACGCCGATGAAAATTAACAAAGGAAATAATTCGGTCTGGATGCCGGCATCGTATAAAACTTTTGCCATGCCCTCGGCGGCGGTCATACCGGCTAAAGGAATGTTTGCCAATAAACACCCAAAACCAATCGGTAAGAGTAGAACCGGTTCGATCTCTTTGAAGATTGCCAGATAGATCAAGATCAGCGCGGCGCAAATCATTACCCCGTTGCCCAGGCTGAAATTGGCAAACCCTTTTAGCAACTCCGGCAGAAGTTCGTTTAGATTCATCCCTGCTCCGCGAATTTTAGCAACGCTTGTTTGTGCGCTACGCTTTGCCCTGAACTGATCAACACCTGCTCAACCGTTCCGCTAAAAGTTGAACGGATGCTATTTTTCATTTTCATCGCTTCGATAACGAGCAAGACTTGCCCGATCTCCACGCGATCGCCCGCCTTGACAAAAATTTCAAGCGCCGTACCCGGGAGCGGCGCAGTTAATACATTGCCGCTGAAGACAGGATTCGCAGAAGCCGTTGTGGAAGGATTGCTCTCGGCGATTTTTTTATCTGCATTTGGCGGCGCCGCTTTGCTTGTTTCGGCTTGCGGGGTTTCCTCCGGCATGATCTCAAACCGTTCAGCGCCCACGTAAGCCACAACCGGGCGCGCATTGATATTTTCTATTTTCACTTCATAAACTTGACCGTTAACCGTAACTTTGTATTGCATGGCTTATCTCCAATGACCTCTAAAATTTCCCTTCTCGGCGCGTTGACTGGTGCGCATTCCCAATTGCCATGCGGAAACAATTGCCGTAGGCGGGTCGGGCAGGGGGTGCGCGCCGGAGAGTTCTTGTTCTGCGAGCGCCAGCGCTACGGCGCTCGCGGCGGCTTGGGCTTTGAAACTGCTCTCGGAAGCGGAAGCCGGCTTGGCTGAGTCGGCGGCGGGGTTGGGTTTGTCCGCAGTCAAGGCGCTGAGCAGAATTATCATCAGCCAGAGGATGAGTATCGCCGCGAATACAAGGCTCATCCCAAGCGCCGTGATTTGAAGAGAAAGAAGAAAATCGTTCATAAGCTATACAGGTATATTGCCATGTTTGCGCGGCGGGGCAGGCGCGTATTTATCGCGCAGGGCTGAAAGCGAGGCGATGATTTTTGGGCGCGATTCGCGCGGCTCAATGATGTCGTCCACATAGCCGGTTGAGGCGGCGTAATACGGATTATTAAATTTTTGACGATATTCAGCCGCAAGTTTTTGACGTTCTGCTACGGGATCGGCGGCGCTTTCAATTTGTTTTTTGAATAAAATGTTTGCCGCGCCTTCCGCGCCGATTACGGCAATTTCCGCAGAGGGCCAGGCGTAGGTTACGTCTGTGCCGAGATATTTGCTGGACATGACCACATACGCGCCGCCGTAGGCTTTGCGCGTGATGACGCAGATTTTTGGAACGGTCGCTTCGGAATAGGCGTAAAGTAATTTCGCGCCATGCCGAATAATTCCGCCATGTTCTTGCGCGATCCCCGGCAGAAAGCCCGGCGAATCTACAAAGGTGACCAACGGAATATTGAAACAATCGCACATGCGGACAAAGCGCGTCATTTTATCGGCGGCGTCAATATCAATTACGCCCGCCATGATGGAAGGTTCTTGAGCGACGACGCCGACGCTGTGTCCGCCGATCCGCGCCAGCCCAACAATTGCGTTTCTAGCCCAGCCGGCTTGAATTTCAAAAAACGAATCTTGGTCAATGATCTTTTCAATGACTTGGCGCATTACATAAGCTTCGGTGGCTTCTAAAGGGATGATGCGATTGAGTTCTTCATCCATGCGGGCGGGCGAATCGGCGGGTTGAATATATGGCGGGTTTTCAACATTGTTGGAAGGTAAATACGCTAAAAATTTTCTAGCTGTTTCAAGCGCGGCTCGCTCGCTCGCTACGCTGATGTGCGCCACGCCGCTGATCGAGTTATGCACCGCCGAGCCGCCTAAAGATTCTGCGTCCACCGCTTCGCCGGTGACGGCTTTGATAACTTCGGGCCCGGTTAAGAACATGAAAGATTGATTCTCGACCATGATGACTAAATCAGTCAGCGCGGGCGAGTACGCCGCGCCGCCAGCGCATGGACCTAACATCACGCTAACTTGCGGAATCACTCCCGAATATTGCGCGTTACGCCGAAAAATTTCCGCATACCCGCCCATCGAACGCACGCCTTCTTGAATGCGCGCTCCGCCCGAATCGATCAGCGAGATGAAAGGCACGCCGTTGCGTAACGCCAAATCCATCACGCGGCAAATTTTATGCGATTGCATTTCGCTTAATGTGCCGCCGTAAATTGTGAAATCTTGAGAATATAGATAAACCGTCCGCCCGTTAATTTGCCCATAGCCCGTAACCACGCCGTCCCCATAAAATTTTTCTTTCAATAAATTTAATTCATCGCCTTGATGCGTGATGAAGGGTTCAATTTCGTTGAATGTGCCCGGGTCTAGCAGGAGGTTGACGCGCTCGCGAGCGGACAACTTTCCTTTGGCGTGTTGTTTGGCGTTGCGTTCCTCGCCGCCGCCTTCCTGCGCTTTAGCGCGAACTTTTCGCAACTCCAAAATTCTAGGGTCTTCATTTGACATAGATCACCTCGCTTTGAAAGTATAGCGAGACGCCGCTCGATTAACCAGTGATGGAGGTCATGCTGTGGATAGGATAATCCGCCCCACCTTTAACTTTGAGTTGCTTCTGCTTTCTCGAACCTTGATCTAAGCTGATAGCGCTTGGCGCTTGCGCGGGTCTTTCACTAGCCAGAGCAAGATCAAAATCATCGCCGCCGAAAGCCAAATGGATGTTGAAAAAATCGGCATGAAACCTGCGCGATCCACGATCAGCCCGCCGAGAAGCGGCGCGAGGATTGTAGCGGGCGCGGTGAGCGTTTGCGAAAGCCCAATGTAAAGCGGGCGTTGCGTTTCTGTTCCGAAATCCACAGTCATGGCCATCCCAATCGTCCAAATCGAGACGTTTGCCCAGCCAGTGAGGATGAAGATCGGATAGAACCAAAAAAGCGAAGTCGCCAACCAAGCCAATACGGCGCTGACTAAAGCTGAAAACGCGCCGAGTATGAGCATGGCGCGATGACCGATGCGATCGCCGACCCAGCCCATGCCGATATTGGCGACAGTTTGGGAGATAGTCAATGTGGCGGTGAGAAAACCTGCCGTCACTGAATCCATGTTGAATTGTCTCAGCGCGTAGATGATGTAGAACGAAAATCCCATCGTGGCGAATTGCGAAAGAAAACGCGCGATCAAAAACCAGTTGAAGTTGATATCGCGTTTTAATATTTGTTTGGAATCTGCCCAGAAATGCGTTTTTTCTTCAGGGATGATCTTTTCTAAATCTTCCGGCTCGCGCGTGCGCGCCAGCGCGAACCAAGATAAGGCGAAGAAAAAACTGGCGAGGAAAAAGCAAACTGCAAAATTCCAGGGTGAGGCGAGAAAATCCAATAAATAGCCAGCCAGAATCGCAGATCCGCTGATGAATAGATTCGCCAGCCCGGCTTGTAATCCAAAAAATGTGCCGCGCGAATCGGACGGAATGATTTTTGAAATCATCGAAGTCCACGGGTTGGCGGTGAACCCGCCGCCCAGCCCTTGCCAAGTGAGAAATAAAAAAACCAAGATCAGGCTAAGGTCTTTGCCGATGTAGGGCATTAATAGAGCGATGACGCCAAACCCAAAAAATGGAAGTCGTTCGTGGATGGTATTCATCAAGACGGTTGATTTATAACGGCGCAAACGCGAAACGTGACTAGCCGTGAACAATTGCGGCAATTGCCAGCCGACTGAATGAATCGCGGGGACGAGCCCGATCAGCAAGGCTGAATCGGTCATGGATGCGACGAAGAGGGGGAGGACGGCGCTGAATGAAGCGAAGCCAAGCGCCACGCCAAACAGACTGCCGTCGAATAAACCAATGCTGAAGTTGTATTTTAAGTCCTTGCGGACTTGTCTTTCTACTGCGGTATCTGAAAACATCGCCCGATTGTACCTGAAAGCCTTTTCCGCTAAATTGAGGGCTTGACAAAATTCCCGTCCGCCGGCATAATAAACGAACGTTCGTTCATTTATTTCTTGGGAGTTTGACTATGCCGGCTAAAAAAGAAACGCCGCCAACCAAAGGCGAAGCCACCCGCGCCATGATTGAGGACGCCGCCATCGCTTTGTTCATGGAACATGGCTATCACGCCACTTCGATGCGGCAAATTGCCGAGCGCGCCGAATTGGCGCTGGGGGGGATTTACAACCACTTTTCCAGCAAAGAGGAAATTTTTGAAGCGATCATCGTGGATAAACACCCATATCAACGCGTCTTGCCGTTGATTTTAGAGGCGCAGGGAGAAACGGCTGAAGATTTTCTCAGAAGCGCGACGCAGATTGCAATCGCGGAGTTGAAATCTCAACCATATTATCTCAAGTTGATGTTGATTGAGATCGCCGAATTTAATGGCGCGCACGGCGCCAAGATGATTAAGAAAGTCGCCCCGCAGATTTTGCCGGTCTTTGAGAAGGCGATCAAGACGCGAAAAGAATTGCGAACGGCGAATCCAATTATCCTGATGCGTTCCTTTATTGGCTTTGTGATTTCGTATCTAATGACTGAAATCGTAATTTCAAATTCTATGCTTAAACATATTTCGCCCAAGAATTCGATGGAAGTTTATATTAATATTTATCTGCACGGCGTTTTGAAATCGGAGAACTAATGAACTCTCGCGTTTTATCCATTGTTCGTAAAGAATTTTTACAACTCCTGCGAGACCCGCGCACATTGGCGTTAGCAGTCGTAATTCCAATTATGGAATTATTTCTCCTAGGTTATGCGGCCACATCCGATGTCAGAAATATTTCCTTAGCCGTATGGGACCAAAGCAAAACGACCGAATCGCGCCAGCTATTAGACGCGTTTCAAGCCTCTAGTTATTTCACGATCAGTTATTTTGTCAATTCAGCCGACGAATATCAAGCGCTGATTGAATCGGGCGATGCCCGCGTGGCGCTGGTCATTCCGCCGGATTACGCCGAACGGCTTTTTGACGGCAACGCAAAAGCCCTGATGATTTTAGACGGCTCAGACGCCAGCATTGGCGCGACGGCATTGTCTACGGCTAGGTTAGTGGGGCAATCTTTTGGCACAAAAATATTAACGCAACAAGCCCTATTGAGCGGACGGCCTGCGCCCAATCCGCCGGTTGAAGTGCGTACGCAAGTTTGGTACAACCCGGATCTGGATTCGGCTTATTTCATGATCCCCGGCGTGACCGGCATGATCCTTTCATTTATCACGACCATCCTTACCGCCACCGCCATTGTCCGCGAGCGCGAGCGCGGCACGATTGAGCAATTGATCGTCACGCCGATTCGCTCATGGGAATTAGTGCTCGGAAAATTATTGCCCTATGTCATCCTCGCATTTGTCGAAACCTTTGAAGTGCTGATCATCGGTCACCTTTGGTTTGGCGTACCCATTCGCGGAAGTTTATGGCTGATCACCGTTACATCGGGCATTTTCATTATGTCCAGTTTAGGCATTGGCTTGTTTGCTTCCACTATCGCTAATACGCAACAAGAAGCCATGCTGACGGTGATGATGTACAACTTACCCAGTATTTTTCTTTCGGGTTTTTTCTTTCCGCTGGAAGCCATGCCAAAAATTTTACAAATAGTTTCGTATGCAATTCCGCTTCGCTATTTTCTAGTCGTCATTCGCTCGCTACTTTTGAAAGGCGTTGGGCTGGAAGCCATCCAGCGCGAAGTGATTGCCCTGACGATCTTTGGCGTTGTCACTATGCTCGCCGCCGCCTTGAGATTTAGAAAACGTCTTGATTAACCTTCAACCTGCAACCTTCAACCTTCAACTTTAGGAGAACCCATGCAACACAAACTCCCCCCAATGCCAGTCCGCGTCTTAATTATCGCCGTCATTGGCGCGCTCATTTATTTTGGCGTTCGTTCGCTCAACCCAAAAGAAGCGGATGCGATTACCGCCTCCGGCTCCATCGAAGCCGTGATTGTGAATGTCGCGCCTGAAATTTCCGGCAAAGTTGCGAAGGTCAACGTGGATGAAGGCGATTTAATTACAAAGGATCAAGCGCTTCTTTCTCTTGACCCCAGCCTGCTGACTGCCCAACTTGCCGTTGCCAACGCCCAGCTTGATTCGGCCAACGCCGCCTTAGCCGCCGCTCAATTGAAATATGATCAAACTTTGCAAACGGCGCTTTCTGCACAGCAACTTGAAACCGCAAAAGATTTGCGCCTTTCCGCGC
>JADLCG010000087.1 GCA_020847355.1 Anaerolineales bacterium
TCCATGCGCATTTGAATGTCCGCTCGGTTTCGGCGATTAAGGAAAAAGCCAGCGCGCAACATGCTTCGCAAGGCGGACAGCAAATGCGTAAAGGCTTGCAAGGCTTGGTGACGAAACTATTCGGCGAGAATGAAGATTTTATGCAAGCCTACCCGCCGGTGAATGGAACTTTTAAGCGGAAGAAAGACCTATTTGACGGGATCTAATTTGAGCGGGCTATGGTTTTTCCAAAGTGGCTTGATAAAAACCAATTTCAGTACACGGATCGCACGGACAACGCGGAATTCTCTGTGAAAAGCGGAGGAAATCCGTTCGATCCGCGAAACCCGTGTGCAAAAGAGCCTGAAACCCGGACTTTGAGAAAGCCCTGTTTCGGCAGATGCATGTCCATCAGCATTGAGCGGCTTTGTGCTATACTTTTTCACAAGGAACAGGTGAAATATGTCAATTACTACTTATGAAGGGATTGTGGAAAAAGGAAAGATACGTTTGAAATCGGGCGTAAAACTTCCTGATAATGTGAAGGTCTACGTGATTGTTATGGATGCGCCAGTTGAAAAGAAAAAGGCGGTTCGCATTTTATCGCCCCGTATAGTTCGCAAAGAGCAAGCTTCTAAACTAAAGATGCGCGTTAGCGAGGAACGGTCTCATGCCTGAATATGATTCGGAAAATTTTGATCCGCCAGCGCCCAGCAACTGGCGCTTCTTTAACTAATATCCCTATGCTGATAGATACTGGAGCGGATGCTACGCTCATTCCGCAAGAATCTGTTGAGCAATTGGAAATCGAAGTAGAAGAAGATTCTTTATTTGAAGTTCAAGGTTTTGATGGAGAGATCAAGTGGATTAAGATGGCTAAATTAGAACTTGTCTTTTTGAAAAAGAAATTTACGGGTCAATTTTTGTTGATTGATCAGCCAATGGGGATTTTGGGAAGAAATATTCTTAATTCTGTTTCTATTACCTTTAATGGCCCGCGTAACAAATGGGATGAAAGTAAAAGATAGTTTTTAATTAACAGACTTAAGCAGTGCGGGCTTTGACGACATGTTCTTAGTGAGGCTTCCTGCGGACAGCATCATCCCCGCACGGATATTGGAGAATTCGTGGATGGATTCTTCTATGATTTAGATTCAAATGTATAATCCCAGCTATGACAAAAATTAAACAACCAAATTCGCGCCATTGCTTAGTTTGCGGCTTAGAAAACCCAATTGGCTTGCACCTCCATATTTATGAAACCGAGCCCGGCATCGTGGAGACTGAATATATTGCGCCTGAGCATTTTCAAGGCTATCCGGGCGTTTTGCACGGCGGGATGGTCGCCGCAATTATTGACGAGGTCAGCGGGCGCGCACTGATGGGGAGCGATCCGGAAAATCCGCGTTTTATGTTCACTGGCAAGCTGGAAATTAAGTATCGTAAGAATGTGCCGCTTGGCAAACGCCTAAGGATTATCGGCAAAGCTCTAAAAAGTAAAGGCAAGATAGCTGAAGCCTGGGGCGGAATTTATGACGCTGAAACGAATGAGTTGCTCGCCGAAGGGACTTCGATGAATGTGGACATGCCTGCGAGTCAATTTGACCAAACTAATTTGCCCAAGTTGGGCTGGCGCGTTTATCCCGATTAAGTTCGCAAAAGATAACTTCCGAATCCTATAAACCTCTAAGCGTAAAGCTAAAGCGCCTTAACGCCGTCTGCTTATATACATATTGCCAATGGATAATATCCTCCTTATTCTCACTTATCTTGCCGTGTCCGCTTATGCGATTTCAGGAGCGCTGGAAGCGCGCAAATATCAAATGGACGTAGTCGGCGCAACCGCCATTGCCTTTGTCGCCGCTTTTGGCGGCGGCACACTGCGCGATTTATTGCTAGGGCGCACGCCAATTTTTTGGATCACCGACCCCTTCCTCTCCATCGTCACGTTTGCCCTCGCGCTGATCTCTTTTTACTGGCTGGATTTACCCTCCAACCGCTGGCTCTATGTGCCGGACGCAATTGGTTTGGGCGTTTTTAGCATTCTCGGCGCAAGCTATGCGATGCAAATTGGCGCCTCCGCAATCGTGACTGTATTGATGGGCGTAATCACCGGCTCTTTTGGCGGCGTGTTAAGAGATCTGCTTTGTAATCAAATGCCCAATTTATTCCGCCAAAAGACGGAGTTGTATGCAACTTGTTCCTTCATTGGCACGTGGATTTTCGTGATCTGCACCTGGGGCAAGGTAAACTCAGTCGTTGCGTTTATCTTTGGGGCGGGGTCTATTTTTCTTTTACGCTTGTTTGCCATCCGCTTTAAGGTGACATTGCCTTCTCCTTAAAGTTTACGCGAATTGGTTATGATTGCGCCAAGAAAAGATATAATCGCCTAAAAACAAACCTTCGCCGAAGTTGAATCTTTTGGCTGTATAGGAATTCACCCAAGGAGTCTTTTCAATGTCCGAAACAAAACGCGCTCATAATTTCAACGCCGGTCCGGCTGTCCTGCCGCTCGAGGTTTTGCAACAAGCCCAAGCGGAAATGCTCGATTTCAACGGGACGGGAATGTCCATTATGGAGATCAGCCACAGGTCAAAGGAATTTGAAGCGGTGATTCAAACTGCCGAAACAAATTTGCGCGATCTGCTCAACATCCCCGCGAATTACAAAATCTTATTCCTGCAAGGCGGCGCTACGCTTCAGTTTGCCATGCTCCCCATGAACCTGCGCGCCAGCGGATCGGCGGATTATATGGTCACTGGCGTTTGGGGTAAATCCGCTCTCAAAGAAGCGCAAAAACTCGGCACAGCCCGCGCCGCCTTTAGCTCCGAAAAAGACGGCTTCACCAGCCTGCCCGCCAGCATAGATGCAGATCCCAAAGCCGCATACCTGCATTTCACTTCAAACGAAACCATTCATGGCGTTGAATTTACCAACGAACCGGAAGCGCCCAGCGGCGTGCCATTGGTCTGCGACGCATCTTCAGATTTTATCAGCCGCCCAATAGACGTTTCCAAATACGCCCTGATTTATGCGGGCGCGCAAAAGAACGCCGGACCTTCCGGCGTAACCATCGTCATCGCCCGCGACGACATGCTCGAACGCACGCCCGCCAATCTGCCCATCATGCTTGATTACAAAACGCTGGCTGAAAATAAATCGCTTTACAACACGCCGCCTTCCTATTCAATTTATATTGTTGGGCTGGTTTTTCAATGGGCTAAAAAACTCGGCGGGCTGGCTGAAATTCATAAACGCAACCAAACAAAGGCGGGGCTGGTTTATCAAACCATTGACGAAAGCGGCGGCTTCTATCGCGGTCACGCGCAACCCAATGCCCGCTCGCTGATGAACATTCCCTTCCGCCTGCCCTCCGAAGAACTCGAAAATGAGTTTGCTAAAGAAGCCGCCAAACAGCGCCTGATTGGGCTTAAGGGTCATCGCTCGGTGGGCGGCATTCGCGCCTCAGTCTATAACGCCTTGCCGCTGGAAAGCGCCAAAGCCCTGTGCGAATTCATGCGCGAATTTCAACGCACGCACGGGTAAAAAAAGAAAAATAGGACCGCTTCTCCAACTGTGAAATCGGTCCTATCTTGAACGAGGTTTTATGATCACAGCCTATCACCGCCCCAAAACTTTAGAGGAAGCTCTGGAACTTCTGACTCAGCCGGATACAGCGCCCTTGGGCGGAGGTACGCTTCTTTCCCAGCCGACTACTGCTCCTGTCTCCGTTGTAGATTTACAACTCCTTATGCTTGATCAGCTTGCCCCCAAAGGTAACGATCTTGAAATTGGAGCCGTATGCGCGCTCCAGACTTTGTACCAGTCCGAGCGGCGCCCCGAGGCGTTGAAAGCCGCAATTCAATTTGAAGCGCCGCTGAACCTTCGTAATAGCGCCACTGTCGCCGGGACGATTGTCGCTGGCGACGGGCGCTCGCCATTTGTCACAATGCTTTTGTCTATGGATGCGAAGATTACCCTCCAAAAGTCAAAAACGGATTCGCAAACCATTGGAATTAGCGAATACATACTTACTTATCCTAAAGGGCTAATCACGGCTATAACGCTTCCCAGTAACGTCAAAACTGCTTTTGAGGCAATTTCTAAAACCCCAACTGATACGCCAATCGTTTGCGCGGCTATGACCCAATGGAATTCAGGCAGAACGCGCCTAGCTCTGGGCGGCTACGGAAAAACCCCAACTCTGGCGCTGGATGGCACAGAAGCGGAAGGCGCTGAGGATGCGGCGCGGAACGCTTATCACGAAGCGGGCGATGAATGGGCTTCGGCTGAATATCGGCTTGAAATGGCGGCAATTTTAGCAAAACGCTGTTTGGACGCTCTGAAGTAGTTTGCGCGGGCGCGGTTGGGGGTTACGTTCTTACTTTTAGGCTGTTGACAAAAAAGCTTTTTCGCGAAAAAATATAAGTTGATTGTAAGACTGGCAGTCTTTTCATGGAGTTGAAAATGTCCAATCGGCCATATAAATTTTTCGCTTCTTTGCTTCTCCTGTGTTTTCTAACCGGGCAAAATTTTCGCGTTTCCTCAGCCAGAGCCTCAATCAACACGAAGGTCTTAACGCCTAATCGCGCCATTGCTAGTTGGCCCGCTGGAATTCCCATAGCGGAAAAACGCCCAGTCGTTGTTTTTCTACCGGGGTGGGGCGGAACGGGGGCGGTCAATGCGGCTATTTCGGCGCAGAATACGAATTTTGCCAATCAAGGCTATGTGACCCTGGCCATCGGCTTTGATTCGAGCGCTACATGGGAGAGCGATATTGCCAATAAAACCCTGCAAGGCTTGAGTAAATTATGCGCGGATAGCAGTATTCCCGCTAATTGCAACGCCATCGTTTTGAATGGCGTTTCGTATGGCGGCGCGCAGAATTATTGGGTCATCGAATATTTATTGGACAATGGCTATGCTGGAGGCGTGGGCAGTCAAGGAAAAGTATTAGGCTTTGTATCGGAAGACGCCGGTTATGGAGCGCCTGGAACATTAACGAATCCAACTACTGGAGCTTTCACGCGCACGGGTCTCGCCGATACATCGCGCTACAGCGTGGCAATGATTGAGAACCTTGGCGATACAACTTTCCCGACAGATGAATGTACCTGGGGCAACTGTGGCGCGCGCGTAGTCAGTAACGCGCATTTTTCGCGCGGCGATCAAAATGTCTTTAGCATGTGTCCGGCTGGCGGGGGACATGGCACACGCGGCTATGCCAATTGGAATAATTGGGTAATATCGGCGACAAAACGCATAATCCATGAAGTCAGCGGCATCCCCGCGTTCACTGGATATACCTTGCCTGCATTACAAACGGCGAACTCTTGCGCTAATGTGGCGATTGTTTTGCCGGGGCTTTCTGTTTCAGGGACGAATATCGTCGCCAATGGACAACCCGTCCGCTTGCGCGGCGTCAATATGGGCGATCCCTTCTGGGCGCGAGGTTGGTACGGCGCTACATATTCCGCCAATGACTATGTGCTTCTCGCGCAAGATTGGAAAGCGAACGTCGTGCGGATTAGCGTCTTTCCAACGCAATGGAAAAATATGAATCGCGCCGCCTTTCTTCAAGGACTTGGGCAAGAAATTAATAGCGCGCTCAACAATGGCTTGTATGTGATCATCTCTTACCATGTAATTGGCTGGCCAGACGGTTGGTATCAACCCGCTTATGGGAGCAATCCACCCGATACCTACGATTCAGGGATGATCTACGCCAACGCCTTTTGGGCGCAAATGGCGCAAACGTATGGCTCTGATACCCGCATCATCTTTGACTTGTGGAACGAGCCCGCTCATCTAGATGATGCCACTCTTCACGGCTCTGACCCAAACCCGCTCTGGCCCCCGCTCCGAACGGCATATACCAGTTTGATACAGACCGTCCGCAATAATGGCGGGCAAAATATTGTGATCGCCACTGGTAATCGCTGGGCGAGTTGGCTGGTTGGCATTAAGGATAACCCGCTTGCCGATACAAACGTCGTTTATGCTTATCATAAATACTCATTCAATGGATCGAATACGCCTGCTCAATGGAATCAAGATCTGGGCGGGCTTGTCGGCGTGAAGCCAATCATGGTTACCGAATGGGGCTTTGAAGATTCAGATGTGACTAACCCCACTTGGCCCGGTTCTGCCGCTTCTTATGGCGACCCATTTACGCAATGGCTGGAGAACAACCGCTTTAGCAATCTGGCTTGGATGTACCACCACGATTGGACTCCGGCGTTCTTCAAACCAAACGGAAGCCTGACGATCTATGGCGCTTATGCAAAGAATTATATTTCCACCTATAATTCTTTTTCTGGCAAACCGGATCTAGTAGTTACCAGCGCCGTTGTTACTCCTCAATCTTTCGGCCCCAATATGAGTTTTGACGTTGTGATTACTATCAGAAATCAAGGCGGCGCAACGGGTTCCGTGACCATTTACCGAGATGTCTATATTGATCGTGATCCAATGACTACGCTCAACCCAATCACGCACTGCCCAGCCCCCGGCGATTATTATCGTTCGGATGCTTTTACAAACCTTGCGCCTGGGCAAACCGATACAAGAACGGTTACCGTAACGAACGGGCTGAGTAGCGGCGTGCATCAACTTTGGGTTTATGTAGATTCGCGTTGCCTGGTGGATGAAGCCGGAGAATCTAACAACAGCCCATAGATGATGAAATCTGAATATACTAGAAAAATATCATAAAAATTTGACATTTCCCTCTAACCCTGCTATAATCGCGCAGATTCAGGTCAAAAAACGCCGTTCTTGGCTTATTTTTTTAGAGGAGTTCTACACGAATGTCGCAACTTGAGATTAAAAATCTCCACGTCAGTATTGAAGATAAAGAAATTCTAAAGGGGCTGTCGCTCACAATCAATCAGGGTGAAATTCATGCAATTATGGGACCAAACGGCACGGGTAAATCCACATTAGCTTATACGCTCATGGGACATCCCAACTACACCGTTACTTCCGGCGAAATCATTTTTAAAGGTCAAAATATTTTAGAGCTTGAACCGGATGAACGTTCGCGCGCGGGAATCTTTTTAGCGTTCCAATACCCAGTCGCCATCCCGGGCGTAACGGTCGCAAACTTTTTGCGCGCCGCGATCAATTCCCGCCGACGCGCCGAAAACCCCGCCGATAAAGGTATCACCATCGCCGAGTTCCGCAAAATGTTGACGGAAAAAATGAAGATGCTCAAGATGGATCCCAGCTTTGCCGGGCGCTATTTGAATGAAGGCTTTTCGGGCGGCGAGAAGAAACGCGCCGAAATCCTCCAAATGGCAACCCTCAAACCGGAAATCGCCATTTTAGATGAAACCGATTCAGGCTTAGATATTGACGCGCTCCGCATTGTTTCGGAAGGCGTCAACGCCCTTTCTGGACCGAACTTGGGCGTGCTGGTCATCACGCATTATCAACGCCTTTTGAATTACATCAAACCGCATTTCGTGCATGTGATGATGGGCGGCCGCATTGTCGAATCCGGCGGACCTGAATTAGCGCTTCACCTTGAAGAGCGCGGCTACGATTGGTTGCGCGAAAAAGCGGAAGAAGCCGCTTAGTTACCCTCGTGACTGAAAGGTTTTATTATGTCAGACGATGCAAAAATCTTAGAAGATATTGGCGAATATAAATACGGCTTCCATGAGCCGGACGATAGCTATGTATTCAAATCGCAAAAAGGCTTAAGCCGCGAAGTAGTCGAACAAATCTCGCGCATGAAGGGCGAACCAAAATGGATGCTCGATTTTCGCCTGAAAGCTTTGGAGCATTTTCTTTCCCGCCCCATGCCCAATTGGGGACCGAACTTAAAAGAACTCGATCTGGACGATATTTATTATTACGTCAAGCCGACCGAAAAAATGGAAAAATCCTGGGACGATGTCCCGGACGATATTAAGCGCTCTTTCGACAAACTGGGCGTGCCGGAAGCCGAGCAGAAATTCTTAGCCGGCTTGGGCGCGCAATACGAAAGCGAAATGGTCTATCACTCCATTCAAGAACATCTTGAGCAACAAGGCGTGATCTTCCTTTCAATTGAAGATGGCTTGCGAAAACACCCCGATTTATTCCGCGAGTATTTTGGAACAGTCATCCCGATTGAAGATAACAAATTCGCGGCGTTAAATTCCGCCGTCTGGTCGGGCGGCTCGTTCGTCTATGTGCCGAAAGGCGTAAAGGTGGATTTGCCCTTGCAGGCATACTTCCGCCTAAACACCTCTAATGTCGGTCAGTTTGAACGCACCCTGATCATCGTGGACGAAGGCGCTTCTGTGCATTATGTCGAAGGTTGTACAGCCCCGCAGTACACCACCGATTCTTTCCATTCCGGCGTGATCGAAATTATCGTCAAAAAAGGCGCGCGCTCGCGCTATTCCACCGTTCAAAACTGGTCCACCAACGTTTACAACCTCGTCACCCAACGCGCCAAAGTTTTCGCTAATGCCACGCACGAATGGGTAGATGCGAACATCGGCTCGAAAGTCACCATGAAATACCCGTCTTGCTATCTCATGGAACCCGGCGCGCACGGTGAAATGCTTTCAATGGCTTTTGCCACCGCCGGACAAATTCAAGACGCCGGCTCAAAGATGGTACATTTTGCTCCAAACACCACCAGCAAGATCACTTCCAAATCCATCTCAAAAGCGGGCGGGCGCGCTTCTTATCGCGGCTTGCTGAAAGTCTATAAAGGCGCGAAAGGCGTTAAATCCAATGTGGTTTGCGATGCGCTCTTACTCGATCCGCAATCGCGCTCCGATACATATCCCTATATCGAAGTTGACGAAGACGATGTAACGATCGGGCACGAAGCCTCCGTTTCAAAGGTTGGCGAAGAACAACTATTTTATTTAATGTCGCGCGGGCTCAGCGAAGAAGACGCCACCACCATGGTCGTCTCAGGCTTCATTGAACCGCTGGTCAAGGAATTACCAATGGAATACGCAGTCGAAATGAATCGCTTGATTGCCTTACAAATGGAAGGAAGCGTTGGGTAATGCAAGAGAAGCCAAGAATAGTTATTTCAAAAGGCAAACGAAGCGACGCGGCAGTGAAGGAATTTACCTTCACCCAAGCGGATGTGCCTTCAGCAAACGGCCTCGCCGCTTTCCGCGCTTCAGCTTGGGAGTCTTTCAAGAAAATTTCCCTCCCCGTCAACACGGACGAAGCCTGGCGCCGAACTGATTTACGGGCTTTGCCTGCGGGCGATCTCAAAATCCCGAAAGTTGGCGCATACGAAGATTTGCCCGCCGTGCCGGAATATTTACTCAAGCCGCTCACTGGCGAACAACATGGCGGTCAGATCACTTTACTGCCCGGCGGCTCAAAAGTTGAATTGGATGAGAGTTTAGTTAAGCAAGGCGTGGTCTTTACCGATTTTCGCACCGCGGAAAAAGAACACTCCGAACTGCTCAAAAAACTGATCGGTCAGGTTGTGCGCGCCGAAGACGGCAAGTTCGCGGCTTTGGCTTCCGCCTTATCTGAAAACGGCGTTTTGCTCTACATCCCTGAAGATGTGCAAGTGGAATACCCGCTTCACTCCATTCTATGGGGTCCGGGCGAAAACTTGGCGCACTTCTCGCACCTGATTATTTATCTTGAATCTGGCGCGGCGGTCACTTATGTTCACGAAGCCGCATCTCCAGAGGAATCTGGCTCTGCTATGCACACGGGCATTGTCGAAATTCACGTTGGCGAAAATGCCAATTTACGCTTTGTTGAATTACAATCCTGGGGCCGGCATGTTTGGAATTTCTCGCATGAACGCGCGCGCGTAGCACGCGGCGGAAATTTGGATTGGATCTTCGGCGCAGTCGGTTCAAAACTTACCAAAAACTTTTCGGATTTGGATCTGGTTGGCGAAGGCGCTCAGGGACGCATGTCCGGTTTTTATTTTACGGATGGCGACCAACATCTTGACCATGACACCCAGCAGAATCATCTTGCGCCGCGCACAACCAGCGATTTGCTCTTCAAGGGCGCGTTACGCGGAAAGAGCCGCTCAGTGTGGCAGGGAATGATTTACGTCGCTCCCGGCGCGCAAAAAACGGATGGCTATCAAGCCAACCGCAACCTTGTGCTGGACGACCAAGCCAGAGCGGATTCGATCCCCGGCTTGGAGATTCTCGCCGATGACGTGCGCTGTACGCACGGCGCAACGGTTGGCAAATTGGAACAAGAGCCGCTGTTTTATCTGAAATCTCGCGGCATCCCGCAAAAGGAAGCCGAGCAGTTGGTGGTCGAAGGCTTTTTTGATCCCATCATGCAACGCATTCCATTTGAGGGCGTAAGAGAAAGATTTCAACAGGCGATTCACGATAAATTGTCAAAATAGGCATTGAAAAGCTGGCAGGTTCGAGAACCTGCCAGCTTTAGAAAAAAACGTCAGCGTGGCAAGCGCTGATTGGGTCGTTTCAACCTTCAGGTAGGTAAGAGGCGTGGATCCTTTTATCTGGTTAGGATGTCAGCATGACAAATCAATCCAAGACGAAAACAAAATCTAAAACGAAAACAAAGGCGGCGGCGAAAACAAAGATGACTACGAAGCTCAAATCAACCTCCAA